>JAPHSO010000075.1 GCA_026193675.1 Gammaproteobacteria bacterium
CGGGGCCAACAGCTTGGGCAGGGGCAGAGTAACGGTTTCCCGACCTACAGACTCTCAACCCAGCGCATCACCTCACTACATAGAAGATTTAACGAGTGTCTCGGCTCATTTCGAGCCGCTCCATTTGAGCCGGGCTCAGAAGATCTGATCAATTTGGAGATCTATGTGGCTGCACGCGGTAACGGTCTTGAGATAGAGACCCCAGCTGTTCGCGACTGATATGCCGCAGGGAACAGCCCCTTAAATTCCTGCTTTCAACTCGCTGATGCGGCCGTTTCCCATCCCAAAGAGTAGCGGAAACAAAAAGATACAAATTCCCCCTCTTTTTGAAACAGATTGAAACCCCTGTAAGAAAATTCCTCGATAAGATAACCCCACATACCAGATGGATATAACCAAGCGCTCCACTGGGATACTGATTAAAATAACAAAGCGAGGAGAAATAACAATGAAACTTCTTTCAAAGATAGCGATGACCGCAGCACTAGCCACAATGGTGGCTGTATCTGTAAATGTTCATGCTGCAAAGGGAAAAGGCGGCGGAGGAAGCACGGGGCTAGACAGTAAAGAGGCATCCCACCTCACCTTTATGCGTGAAGAGGAGAAACTGGCGCGTGATGTCTACCTCACTCTGGCCAACATGTATCCGAACCAGACGGTATTTAACACCATCGCGACCAGATCAGAGCAGACCCACACCGACACCATGCGTGACAAACTGGTGCAATACAATCTTCCTGATCCCAACCCCGAAACCAACAACCTGCCTGGAAGCCTGGGCGTCTTTATGGGTGATGAGTGGGGCTGGTACTTCTCAGAAAAATTTAACCAGCTGACCGCTATGGGTGCAGAGAGTGAACTGAGCGCACTCTATGTTGGAGCATTTATCGAAGAGCTCGATATGCACGATATCTCTGTCTGTCCTCAAGTGATGCAGGATAACGGCTACTCATCACCCTGTGGTCTTGAGTACACCGATGAGAGAGGGCTGAAAAATTCATATAGCTCACTCATCGACGGCTCAGAAAATCATCTGCGTGCCTATGTTGGGCAGATCGAAGCGGTCATCGGCTCTGGTAACTACCAGGCCCAATACCTCTCTCAGAAAGAGGTCGACACAATCCTGGGACGATAATCTTTCAGATTCCCTCTAAGCCCAGCAGGCACCTCTTAATGGCGCCTGTTGGGCTTTTTATTAAGCAATAGTGAAAGTTAGAGATATGAAAAGATTGATATATACCCTGATGATACTTTGCATCATCCCCTTTACAGTTCATGCGGCCGATCAGGATAATGATGGTATTGATGATAGCGTTGATCGCTGTCCAAACACCGCACAGCTTAAAAAGGTCGATCCAAATTTTAGATATGCGATCACCGTCAATCCAGAACGTCTGACTCCCGGCAATCACGCCGTTGCAGTCAACAGTGATGGCTGTGAACCTGACAATGATAACGACGGCATTAAAAACAGCGCGGACTACTGCCCCGACAATAGTGCCCTGGAAATCTCGAAAGGGGTTTCTGATAACGGTTGTCCAATCCATACCGATAGAGACGGCACCCCCGACTATCGCGACCGCTGCCCCAATACCGCTGCGGGTCTGAAAACCGATCAGTACGGCTGCCCAAAAGCCTAGCCCCTAACCAGACAGCCAGACAACAGGGCCCAACATTGGGCCCTCTCTATTTCTAATTGTTGCTCTCTCTGTGATACTTCTGTGAATAATCAGATTTATATTGTTCAATATCAAAATGGTTTAAACAGAGGTTCCCCTATCTATGAGTCGTTCCATACTGATTGTCGAAGATGATCAAGATATCGCCGAACTGGTTGCGCTCCATCTGCGTGACGAGGGTTACGGTGTTGAGCTGACTCATGATGGCAGTGAAGGACTCGCTATGGCACAGAAAGGGGTGTACGACCTGATTGTGCTCGACCTGATGCTTCCCGGTACCGATGGACTCACCATCTGCAGGAAGCTGCGTGGTGAAAACAACATGGTGCCGATCCTGATGCTCACCGCAAAATCTTCAGAGCTCGATCGTGTATTGGGACTGGAGATGGGTGCCGATGACTATCTGACCAAACCATTTAGCATTCGCGAACTGGTTGCACGGGTAAAGGCGCAACTGCGTCGCAGTGATGCACTCAGTGCGTCCAGCGATAGCACTCCACAGAGCAAAACCATTGATGCCGGCGACCTGACAATTGATATCGAAAAACGTCACGTCTCCATCAAAGGAAAACCCCTTGAGCTGACCGCTAAGGAGTTTGATCTACTGCTCTACTTCGCCAACAATCCTGGCCGCGTCTACAGCCGAACCCAACTGCTCGATCAGGTTTGGGGCTATGGTCATGAGGGTTACGAACATACCGTCAACTCTCACATCAATCGTCTGCGCTCCAAGGTCGAAGAGGATCCCGCCAAACCACACTATGTTCTTACCGTGTGGGGCGTCGGCTATAAGTTTACGGAGACACCATAATGCCACGCACACTCTATGCAAAACTGGCATTGGTGATGCTGGCACTGGTGACTGTACTCGGCATCAGCTATGGCACCTTCACCCTCTATACCAGCAAACTGTTTATGCAGGAGCTCAATCAGCGTTTTAACCGCGACCTGGCACGTCAGCTACTGGTCGACAAAGGGGTTAAAGAGGGAGAGCTGATTGACGAGACGATGGTCGCCAGCATCTTCAAGCGCTATATGCACATTAATCCCGCCATTGAGATCTATCTACTTGATGCCGATGGCAAGATCCTCGCCTTCGAGGCACCCAAGATGAAGATCAAGCGCGACCATGTTGATCTCGCCCCACTAAAACGGATGCTTTCCGGTGATATGTCCTACCCCATTGTTGGTGATGATCCTCGTCACGAAGATCGTCAAAAAGTATTCTCAGTTGCCGCCTTCCCATGGGAGGGTGAGGCTCGCCAATATCTCTATGTGGTACTCGCCGGCGAAGATTACGCCACCGCTCAGGAGCTATTGCGAGACAGTTACTTTCTGCAACTCTCAATGCTGGCGGTCGGTGGCACCATGCTGTTTGGCATACTTACAGCGCTGTTTATATTTAACCTGCTCACACGACGGCTCACTCGACTCTCTTCGGTGATGGCTCAATTTCGAAAGAGTGATTTTAGAAAAGAGTTTCCCTATGCCGATGGTCATGCTGTGATCAACGGTGATGAGCTCGATCAACTCGGTGCCACCTATGATGAGATGTCACAACGGATCATCGAGCAGATGGAGTCGCTGGAACAGAAAGATTCTCTCAGACGCAACCTGATCGCCAATGTCTCGCACGATCTACGTACACCATTAGCAGCGCTGCGCGGTTATCTTGAGACGCTGCAACTTAAGACCGGTACCCTACCAGTTGAACAGCGTCGCGAGTACCTGGGCATCGCCTATAAACATTCTGAACGTCTAAGCCAGCTGGTTAGCGATCTGTTTGAACTCTCCAAACTCGATGCCCATGAGACGCTGCCGACAATGGAGCTCCTCGCTATTGGAGAGCTGGTCCACGATGTGAGTATCAAGTTTCAACTGCAGGCGGACGAACAGGGAAAAACTTTGCGCTGCGATCCGGTTGAGGAGCTCCCCTTTGTCTCTGCCGATATCGGTATGCTGGAACGGGTTCTGGAAAATCTGATCAGTAATGCCATCCACCATACACCTGCAGGGGGGCAGATCACTCTGACCATGCAGACCGGTGTTCAAGGTGTAGAGGTCACTATCAGCAACACTGGTGAAGGGATCACTGAAGAGAATATCCCCTATGTCTTTGACCGTTTCTACCAATCGCCCGAAAACCGGGGCGGTAGCGGTAGTGGTTTAGGGCTGGCAATCGTTAAGCGCATACTCGAACTACATGGCTCAAAGATCACCGTCAGCAGTCAGCGTGGCCTTACCACCTTCCGCTTCACCCTCCCATTTCATATAATTAAAACCACTTAAAAAAAGGGTATATCTGTCGAACCAAATGCTATTAATCAATAGCTTTTTGAATGTAGAATAGATTCAAACAGAGTGCTCACTGAGCCAAACGAAATACCACCAAAACAGTTCGCAAAAAGCGTTGGGTAGGAGTATCCCATTAAAGAAGATAACCATTATAAGAACCTGGTTAACCGAATTTCTATCGGGACCTACCTTTTTATCTCCTCCCCTGATGGTTCTATGTACTTTGACTTTGTCAGTCCAAAATTTTGCCAGATACTTGATATGGCAGAAGAGGATATATTGCGAGATCCATCCCTCGCTTTTTCTGTAACCCATCCCGATGATAACGAAAGCCTGATCGCAGCAAACAGATATGCTACCGAGACTGGAGAGAGCTTTCATTGGGAAGGTCGGTTTATCGTTAATGAGCAACTGGTTTGGGTAGAGATCAGTTCAGAGCCATCTCGATTACCCAATGGCGATATCCTTTGGAGCGGAATCATTAAAGATATTTCTGAGCGAAAGGCATCAGAAGAGGCTCTTCTTAAATCCTCTAAAGAGTGGTCGTTCGCAATGGACTTCTTTGAGGATGCTATCTATCTCATCGATCTGGATGACAAGATAGTGCGAGCCAATCGTACCTTCTATCAAATGACGGGGCTGACGCCAGAGCTTGCCATCGGAAGTGATATTACCTCTATTCTTCACCCCGAGGGAGAGGAGATCCCCTGCCCGGTCTGTAAGGCTCGCAAAGAGCGACGTGATGAAGTCATCATTATGGAGCCCGGTCACCCGGATAACCCAACAGGGCGACCGATTCAGGTTACGGTGCAGATTATTCGAGATAGTGATGATTCTCCGCTAGGTGTTCTGATGGGTATCCGCGATCTAACTAAGATCAGAGAGGCAGAGGAGGAGAAGGCACGACTGCAGCGTGAACTGCACCAGGCACAAAAGATGGATGCACTGGGTAAGCTGACCGGAGGTATTGCCCATGACTTTAACAATATCCTCGGTATTATCATGGGCAATATTGAACTTGCTCGGCATCAAATTAAAGATAAAGAGATGTCTGAACTGAGTAAGTATTTAGACAATATACAAAACTCTTCTGAGCGGGCCAGAGATCTAGTGGCACAGATGATGCTCTTTAGTCGTACCGATCAGGGTGAGAGCCATTTGATGACTCTAATGCCTGTGATTAATAGCGATATCAAGATGTTGAGAGCCATTCTTCCCTCTAGTATTGAGATTGTTCTGAACGGTCAGGATGAGCTCCCTAAAGTGATGATGGACCCTGTCAAACTGCAGCAGATACTGATGAATCTCTGCCTGAATGCTAAAGATGCGATGAATGGTGTCGGCCAACTCTCTATACAGTTAGGAATAGGGCAAGGAGACAGGCGGGAGTGCTCAACCTGCCATCAGATAATTGAGGGTGATTGGATTGAGTTATCTGTCACAGACACCGGTTCGGGCATCAATGCAGATACCTTGAAACATATTTTTGAGCCATTTTATACCACTAAAGAAGTTGGCAAAGGAACAGGTATGGGACTGGCTGTAGTTAATACCTTAGTAGAGAGCCTGGATGGACATATTATTGTTCAGTCCAAAGAGGGTGAGGGAACAACGTTCAGACTACTGTTTCCCCCTTCGGATCAAATGGATGCTATAGAAGACGACAATGATAGCTCTAATGTCACAGATATTGAAAAGGGTGATCGTCAATCCATATTGGTCGTTGATGATGAGCCAGATCTAAGCCAGCTCCTTTCTGAGGTGCTTGAGATTTACGGATACCAACCCACTACAGTAAACAGTAGTATCGAAGCACTAAAACTGTTTTCCGCTAATCCAGATGCATTTGAACTGGTGATTACTGATCAGACCATGCCTCAACTCACCGGTATTGAAATGGCGAATCAAATAAGGGAGATTCGGCCAGAAATGCCGATTATTCTTTCAACGGGCTATAGCGACTCTATTGGTCAGAAAGAGGCCGAAGAGAAGGGAATACATTTCCTGAAAAAACCAGTTGTCACAGATGACCTGACTGGATTGGTGGCAAAGCTACTGCATCGACGTTGAGCAAAACACCTTATTAACAAGGTTAGTCGCCACTCTCCGGCGCACCTTCACCACACACTGTGTGACTCCAGTCATGAAAATATTTGCGATGTTATAAATTCGTGAGATCTTCGTGATCACAGCGTGAACCTCTCTATCTATTCTGTTAACCAAGCGATGAGGCAAAACCCTCTCACTTATTTAACTTAATTTTTGGAGAAACAAAATGAAAACCAACACCCTGCAATCTGGCATCAAACTTGTAACAGCTATGACCGTAACTCTAGCAGCAGCTCCTATGGCAGCTCACGCCGATGTTACCCCCTTCTCAATGAGTGCACTTGAGTCTGGCTATATGGTCGCCGGCAAGACCGCTGAGGCCAAATGTGGTGAGGCGAAGTGTGGCGCAGAAAAAGCTGCAATGGGAATGAGCAAAGCTGGCGAAGCTAAATGTGGCGGCGACAAAGCGGCTATGGGTATGGAGAAAAGCGGCGAAGCCAAATGTGGTGCTGATAAAAAAGCTGGCATGAAAAAACCCATCGTTGAGGCCAAATGTGGCGAAGCGAAGTGCGGCGGCAACAAGTAAGGAGAGCCCCATGAATACCGTAGCAAATAACGTTCACGGCAATCTTCATGGCGCAGGGCTCGGTCTGAGGCGGTCCCTGTTGGGGCCGCTGACTGACCTTCCAGTTGAGGATGCGCATGTCGATTTTCTCGAAGTCGCTCCCGAGAACTGGATGAACATCGGAGGCAAACTCGGTAAACAGTTTCGTAGTTTTACTGAGCGTTTCCCCTTTGTACTACACGGTCTCTCCCTCTCCATCGGAGGACCCACCGAACTCGATGAGAAGTTTGTGCGTGATGTGAAATCTTTCATGCAGCAGCACGACATCTCTCTCTACAGTGAGCATCTCAGTTACTGTAGTGATGAAGGTCATCTCTATGATCTGATGCCCATCCCCTTCAGCGAAGATGCGGTTCATTATGTGGCCAAGCGCATCGATCGAGTACAGGATATTCTGGGGCAACGTATCGCCATCGAAAATGTCTCCTACTATGCAACAC
>JAPHSO010000052.1 GCA_026193675.1 Gammaproteobacteria bacterium
GGTCAGAGACCTTGATACCGTTTTCAAAGGCGATCTGGTACTCCTTACCGCCACGACGTACAAAGACATCAAGCCGTGTCGAAAGCGCGTTGACCACCGATACGCCCACACCATGGAGACCACCGGAGAATTTGTAACTGCTATTGGAGAATTTACCACCCGCATGCAGCTTGGAGAGAATCACCTCGACTCCAGGAACACCCTCAGTCGGATGGATATCGACCGGCATTCCACGACCATCATCTTTCACCTCAACCGACTGGTCTTTGAAAAGGGTGACCGAAATGGTCTTACAGTGGCCCGCCATCGCCTCATCGACAGAGTTGTCGATCACCTCCTGCGCAAGGTGGTTGGGGCGTTCGGTCTGGGTGTACATTCCCGGCCGCTTACGGACCGGTTCTAATCCTGATAGGACTTCTATCGATTCAGCGTTGTAATCTGACACTCGTTAATAATCTTTATAGTGAGGAATAAAAAGTTGGGTGATTATGCCAAAAAAAACCGGCGCTGAGGCCGGTTTTTTTCTCTTAACCATCAATCTCAAGCAATTTGAACTTTTGTTCAAGATAAAGACGGTCCTCTTTTGAGAATCGTAGTTTACCAATTTGTAAATGAGACTCGCAAAAAGGAGCCCAACACAGAGATCGGGCAAAAGGGCAATTGCTAGCTCTCTTTTTTGACAGCTGCTTCTAAGATCGGCTGTAGCTCACCCTTCTGGTACATCTCCATCAGGATATCGTGACCACCAATCAGCTCACCATTCACATAGATCTGTGGGAAAGTGGGCCAGTCGGCATAACGGGGAAGGTTCTCAAAGATCTCAGGATCGGCGATGACATTCACATAGGCAAACTCAACACCACAATTCTGTAGCGCCTGTGATGCACGGCTTGAGTAACCACACTGTGGCATCTGTGGGGTACCCTTCATATAGATAACAATCGAGTTGCTCTCTACCTGCTCTTTAATACGATCTAAAACGTCCATCAAAAACCTCTATTCTAGTAAAACGAAATATTAACCTTGTCTAATGTAACCTAGTTGGGGACTGATTCCCCTGATTCAAGTCAAATACCCATGGGTGATGCCAGGGTATCAACGTGCGTTTGTAACCATAGTTCCAATAGGGCTAAATGCCAAAGTTTAGAACCCTGAAGACGCGTAAAGTGTTGATCTGGCCCACTTAATAGCTTCTCGACATAGTCTCTATTGTAGATACCACGCCGAACACATGCCTCAGAATCAAGAATTTTGCGCATAAATTCCAGAAAATCACCACGCACATACTTGAGCGCCGGCATCGGGAAGTAACCCTTCTTGCGATCGATCACCCCATCGGGGATCAAACCACGTGAGATCTTTTTGAGCACATATTTGGCATCATCCCCATCGGGACCCAGCTTCATCTCCGGTGGCATCTGCATCGCCAACTCGACCAATTCATGATCGAGGAATGGCACACGCGCCTCCAGCCCCCACGCCATGGTCATATTGTCGACCCGTTTGACCGGGTCATCGACAATCAACGTGGTCACATCCATCCGTAGCACCTTGTCGAGATAGGTCTCTGTTGGAGCCTCATTGAGCAGCTCATCAATACGCTCAGAGCTATAGTCTTTCCCCCGGTACGGCTCAGTGACCGTCTCCAGGAATTCATCATGATCCCGATCAAAATAGTGGTTGCCAAAGCGCTCAACATCGCTGCCGGTCGCTGCTGCCATCTGTGGGTACCAGAAGTAACCGGCAAAAACCTCATCGGCCCCCTGCCCGCTCTGTACCACCTTCACATCTTTCGAGACCTGCTCTGACAACAGATAGAATGCGACCGCATCCTGGCCCACCATCGGCTCTGCCATCTGACCTATCGCCTCGGGCAGACGTTCTAGCACCTGTTCATTGGGGATCACAATCTTCTGGTGCCGGGTGTTATACATCTCCACCACCTGATCGGAGAATTCAAACTCACTGCCTGACTCCTCAGGCTGATCCTCAAATCCGATGGAGAAGGTTCGAATCTCCTTAACACCCTGCTCGGCAAGCAGCCCCACCAACAAACTCGAATCGAGCCCACCCGAGAGCAAAACCCCCACCGGCACATCGGCGATATCAAGGCGGCGTTTTACCGATCTCTTCAGCGCCTGATGGATCGCCTCAGTCCACTCGGCTTCCGTCTTCTCCTGCTCAGGCCGAGTCGCTGTGAGGGTCCAGTAGCGTTCCAGCGTCACCTCACCCGACTCACTGATGGTCATGGTGTGGGCAGGGTTGAGTTTGCGTACCCCCTTGAGGATGGTGAAAGGTGCAGGGATCACCGCATGCAGGGTGAACTGGTGATGCAGCCCCACCGGATCGATAGCGGTGTCGACACCACCGGCGGCCAGAACCGCCTGAAGGTTAGAACCGAAGATAAAACGATTGTCATCAAGCGAGTAGTAGAACGGCTTAATCCCCATGCGATCACGCGCCATGAACAGCTGTTTCTTATTTTGATCCCAAATGGCAAAGGCAAACATGCCGCTAAAACGTTTAACGCACTCACTGCCCCACTCCGCATAGGCCTTGATGATCACCTCACTGTCGCCATCAGAGAAAAAATGGTAACCCTTCTCAATCAGCTCAGCACGAAGCTCAGGGTAGTTGTAGATGGTGCCATTAAAAACCAGAACCAGCCCGAGCTCACCATCGATCATCGGCTGGTTGGCCCGCTCTGATAGATCAATAATCGCCAGACGCTGGTGGCCAAATCCCAGTGAGCCATCAATATAGTGGCTACCATAATCTGGGCCACGTCGCTCCAGCTTGGCCATCATCTTTTCGAGACGCTGTTGGGTTGGTTGTTGGTTGTCGAACCTCAGTTCGCCGCAAATACCGCACATATTGAGGGGATCTCATCACTTTTTGAATGGGCAATATTATAACGCCACATCCAACAATGTGCGTGCCATGAATATAGGGTATGGAAATAGCGCGATGAAATAGCCACTTAAGCTTCCACAATCGGATTAAACAGATTCTTCAAAAGAGTTGGGCGGAAAATGACTTCACCTATGCGATCAAAGTGGAAGTGTTCATCTTGACTATAGGTGTTCCGCTTGTAGAACTGTAGCCGACATTGTTTATATCTATGGAGTTAGGGGAAGTCCAAAAGGAGAGATAGCAACTCGCCCCCTGTCTATGATGAATTACGTGCTCGACTCTTCGTCAATTACGACCTGATTTCGACCACTCTCTTTGGCTTGGTATAACGCAACATCAGATCTGGAAAGTAGCTTATCGAAGTCATCATGTTCTGAGTCAAATTGTGCTATTCCAAAGCTTGCGGTCACTCCTATATCCTGACTTTCAATATCAACATTCGTAAGTTCTACCGATGCTCGGAGCCGTTCGCTCAACTCATGAGCTGACCTTAGATTGGTTTCTGGGAGGATAACCGCAAATTCTTCTCCCCCCACACGTCCAACAAAATCTGAATCCCTTACTCCCTGGATGAGCGTATTTGCCACTGTCTTGAGAACCTCATCGCCTTTAGCATGACCATAGGTATCATTAATATACTTAAAATTATCGATATCGAGCATAACTACGGACAAAGCGTTCCCGTATCTTTTACGCTTGTCAGAATTGTTTCACCCATCTCAAAGAATGCCCGACGATTATTCAAACCGGTCAACA
>JAPHSO010000296.1 GCA_026193675.1 Gammaproteobacteria bacterium
CTTACGGCTAACGTGCGGAGCAATCATCTGCGCCATCGGACCATTCATCAGGTTAGCAAGGTCTTGTACCATAGTAGCCTGAGCACTGAAGTGTCTGGCACCGATAGGACGGATCTTACCTTGTCCAGTGATGTCATCACGAGTGATGTTCATGAATCGCTGTACAGCCAGATCGTCATCCATAACCTTAACTACGTCAGGTACGTTCATCTGACGACGAGATACTTCCAGCATAGCGTTCAGTGCAGGTTCTAGCAGGTTAATCTCGAAGTACGTGATCTTCTCTTGGAAGATACGACCAGCAGAGTTCATTAGCTGCTGTACCTCGAACTTAGTTTTCTCTCCCGGAGTACGTACACCCATAGCCTGCCGTGGTGCGCCAGCATACTCTTCCATCTTTTGCTCCAGCAGAGCAATCTGAGTGTCTGCGTTCAGTGCTGTAGTGTCTGGCACCAGCATTTGTACGTCAGCATCTTCATCCAGATGGATTTCACAGCCCGGACCCCAGTCAAAGTCTTCTACTTCACCGTAAATCTTCAACGGAGGGAAGGCAATAAGGTCAAATACGTCTGATTTTAGGTTCTCAAGGTGGTCAATACGGTACTGCATACCAACTAAGTTGTCCAGAGGACCCATAGCCCATAGGTTATCAGGGCGCAGACGCCAGCCAGCGTGGAATTTGTACCCACGGCCCATCCAGTTAGGAATATGACGCTTCTGACCTACGAACATACGATCAAAAATCGTAATTACATGGTTCTTGAGAAGTTCGCCAGTGTCAGGATCGTGGAAATCGCCCTCTGCTTGCAGAATTTCGACATAATTACTGCGTACGTAGCTGTAATAGTTACCAAAACCGTCTGTTTGCAGGGCCTGTACCTTCTCCAGATCCTCTGTCATGTACGATCCCATTGTCTGACGGTGCTTCTCGATCTGTGCAATAACGTCAGTGAGGTACATTTTGTCAGGATCTTGCTCTGCCATAAGCTTCAGATCACCAATGTTTACCAAAGAGCGGGTAATCTTAGGTGCTTCATCGAAGCTCATAGCTGTAGGATCGAATACAATATCGTATGGACTGATGCGCTTAAGGCGCGGGCCGATGTACACAGGCACAGCGCGTTCCAGCATATCGTCATAACGAGTTTCATGCACGAAGTCTACTTCTGCAAAGCAGTTACCGTAGTCGATATAATCCAGCAAAAGCTGGCTAGCAACAGAACGGAAGTTACTGATCTGTGTCTTGTTTTTCATGTAAGCTTCAATAGCGTCACGCTTCTCTTGCGTAGCACTATCTTGATTAAAAGCATCCCAACGAAGCCAATCATCATTAGGAAACAAGGCACTGATGTAGTTCGAGTGAAGGTTATCTCGAATCTGTGTCAGCTTAGGTGTTGTTGTTTTGTTCTTCCACGGAAGCTGGTTATTAGTTGTCTTAGTTGTATCTGTAGCGAAGATATAGTCGCGGGCCTCAAGAGCCTGTGCCTTCCACTCATCTCGTTGAGAATCCCAATCAAACCACAGACCTGAGATGCTTTGTGCTAGACCGTCAGTATTTGAGTCTAGGTACAACTTAATTTCTGCTGTTTTACTCATGCTCCTGCCCTTTTAACCAGTTAGCGTAATGTACAATACTAAAACCATCGTAATCTTTTACTTTTTCAAACTTACCAACAGAGATTAAGTACTCCTTAGCCTCTCTGTAGCCTTCTCCGCTCATAGCAAACATTACGCTACTCCACCGAATCGTGTGTTGTAAATAACTTTGTTATCCTGTTTACGTGTACGTGCGGCTTTCGGAGCCTTAGCAATCTCAACAACAGATGCAAGCGCATCCTTAACGTCGTCGTGTGCTGGCCTAGCCAAGATAAGCTCTTCCTCAAGTACTGGGATATAGCCTCCACGGAAATGGTAAATTGTCATGTTCTCGTACCGTGGCTCAAGTACTGCTGCGATACGCTCTTCTTTAGCACCCTCGTGTCTGCTGGGGCGGTTCTCGTCGATACTAAGACGCATACCCTCTTGACGTATACGATCTTTGAGTTCGTTACTGATTGTCTTCTGTGCTGCTGTTACCTCAGCCCGTAGTTTCTTGAACTGCCATTTCTCATGCAGATCAAGTACATGCTGGAAGTAATCGTTGATCTTGTCCGTCTTAAAACGGTCAATGTCTAGAATGTAAATAAACCCATCAGGATCAACGCCTACAACCACAATAGCTGTGAAGTCAGCCTTCTTTGACAAGCTGTACGCGAAGTCAATACTAGCGTAAACATTCAAAGGCTTGTTCTTGAAGAAAAACGTATTACCCTCTTCCTTGATATGTTTCCTATCGTAGTACTGGAATCTGTCGTTACCAAGACGATGTGATTCAGGGTCGTTAGGCTCTTGGTAGTACTGTGCGTAGAACTGTACTTTGTCAAGGTACTTAGCCTTCTTACGGGCTAGCTCCTTCATATTGAACCCGAACTGCTTACCGTCTGGACGAGCCTCACGAGGCCACAGGAAGTGTCCGTTCTCTTCTA
>JAPHSO010000311.1 GCA_026193675.1 Gammaproteobacteria bacterium
ATTTGATTTGATTTGATTCTAACTAGAAATCAGAAAGGTTGAAACCACTGGCTTGTAAGGTTATTTAGCCGTTTCGTTCAGGATGATAATCGACTTTTCAGGAACACCAATATGCTCACCAATCACGCCGCACTTTACCTGAAACAGGAAGAATATCGGTGCGTCATTGCCGGTGAGCCCCTCATAGTTGGCCATCCCCTTGGCGATAATCAGCTCAGCTCGATTGTAGCGTTCGATAAATTGCTCAGAACATTGATCGAGCAGGGTCCCCAAAGTGGCAGCACCGTTGTCGGTAATCTCAGCTACCCGGTCGATACCTGCGGCGATGGCATCTTCGAGGGTGGCATCGTTGACCGCCGGCCCACCCTTAACCACATAGGTGACCGGTTTCTTGATGGTCTCAATTAACAGGCGATCCATCACCGTCTCACCGGCATTGTCGGCCAGATAGAGAATGGAAGAGGCCTCTTCGATAGCCTGTTTCAGTTGCTTCATGTGATTGATGGCCGGTGTGATCCTCAGTACCCGTTCAATACTCGCCTCCAGGTCATATTCTGAGGCGACACCAAGATCAATAATATTGCCTGCGATGGCGAGGCGTACCGCCATATCGAGCGGGTCATCCGTTTCGCTCAGCATCTGCTTTAGCCTTGGGTAGAGGCTGAGGGCATGCTCTGTCGACTCATGCTTGGCCTGTAGGTAGGGATCGGGATTACCGCTGAACTGACGAATCAGCGCATGAACATGTGAGGCCCTGACGGGTGGGGTGCTACCGATCGGGAACTGAACCAGCTCCGTTTCAATACGCTTTAACAGCGCCTCTTTTTGATCTGCGGGAAGGCTACAGCGACTCGCTGCATCCCCAGCCTGGCGCATAAAACACTGGTCACAGACCGGCTTGGCCTGAACAGGATGGTGTCGGTTTGATGACAATTTATAAACCTCTCATGGCATACGGGCGTAGCAGCTTACTGTTATCCATAGCCTCTTCTAATTGCTGCAGTAGCTGCTGACGGTCTCGCGGCAGGTTACCGGCAAGTGCCAATGCATTAGAGGCGTGGTTTGAGCGGAAGATGACTGGGTTAGGTGGATTGAGTCCACTAAGCAGTCGTTGCTGCTCCAACAGGATTGCGCTGTCACTTTGAAACTCAAAGGGCTCACCAAATTTACTGTGAAACTCTGCGACTGAACTCTCATCAAGATAGAGCTGCAGGGTGGAGAGATAGTTGATCGGCGCGCTGTTAAGTAGCTCAATGGTGCCGTCGATATGCTCCTGCCAGCGGTTTTGTCCACCCAGCCCGAGGATGACGGTACCCGACACCTTCATGCCGGCATCGTGTGCCTTGTGTAGCGCTTCGCCAATACCCCGTTGAGTCGCCCCTTTGGAGACCTTTTTCAGAATCAGATCAGAGCCCGATTCGATCCCAAAGTAGAGCAGGTTGAGCTTGTGCTGCTTGAGTCGCTGTAACTCCTCTGGTGTTTTACGCAGAATATTGGCTGGGGTGGCATAGCAGGTGACACGAGTCAGCCGTGGCAGGTTGGCGGCCAGCTTGTCGAGGATCTCAACTAGCTGTGTGGTCGGCAGGGCGAGGGCATCACCATCGGCCAGAAAGATACGTGAAGCGTCGGGCCAATCTTCGGCAGCCTGTTCGATATCACTAAACACGGCCTGCAGTGGGCGTTCAACGTACGCTTTGCTGCGATACATTGCACAGAAGCTACAGCGGTTAAAGCTACAGCCGAGGGTCGCCTGGATGATCAGATTCTCGCCTTCGCTTGGTGGGCGAAACAGCGGCATGTCGTAGATGGGGAAAGTATCACTTCTCATTATGGGCGCATCATAACCAATGATTGAGATTACATCACTGCTTACCCTTATAATCGACCGATACTGAATGAAGTTATTAAGGTGATTTCCTATGAACTCCGGACCACGTGAGATTGTCACACCCTTTCGTCCCATTCCGCTCGATGTCCCAGAGGGGATGAAGCCCAACGAGTTCTTTAACTCAACTGAGAACCTCAACGACCTGGTCAATAACAATGGCCTGCTGCAAAATCCGGAGAACCTGCTGCTCTATCGTAAGGCGCTCGGTCACAGCAATCTGTTCGACACCTCGATCATCTATAACACCTCCAAGACGATACTTGATCCGTTAGGACGCCCCGTGCGACGTACTCAGGTGCCTAGTGATGTGAAGCATGTCTGGAATCGGATGAACCAGATTATTATCGAATTTATGGTTGAGACTTTCCCCGATCCGGGAGAGACGCTGATTCTAGCTGGAGAGGCGAGTCTTGATGCCACCTGGCCGCTCACCTCACCTGGGGTGCCGAGTATTCGGATGTTGCACAACCACTTTATCGCCTTTGATAAAACCCAACTACGTGATGCGCCGCTTGCCGATATTGATAATCCCAACCTGACCGATGGTGGTCAGCACTCACTGTTTCAGGCCCACATGCGGGATGTCTATCGTGCCTTTTTTGATCGTCTCGATCTGCAGATCCTCAAACCTTGCAATGATGGCAGCTGTAAGATTGAGCTAACCGGCTATCCGCAGGGGCTACCTGCGTGGGAGATCACCGGTGGTGTCGACGCCCTTAAAGAGGTCCGTTTCTGGAAGGAGTACGACATCATTCTGAAGGGCTTTATCGATTTCTATCGCACCTTCTTCACCCAGGTCTCAACCCGCAATGCACCGATGCCGAAGCAGGTCCATTTTCCCGATCTGGTTGAAGAGAAGCTGCTGTTTAATAACGACTTTCTCAAGGCGGCGAAGATGGTGCGTGATCAATGTATTGTCGATGCCAAGTACGCCAACGGTCTCCGCTGGCAGCCCGCCTTTAAGCAGCTGATCTACCGCAATGATAACGGCAAGTTGATCGTCACCATCAGCCAGAACTCGATCGGAAATGCGATCACCGAGCTGCTGGGTGTGGTGGTGAAGCGTCAGCCCGATGCAGCGCTCTATGAGCAGGCCGAGCCGGCGTTAATCGAGAAGCTGCTAGAGGTTCGCAGAAGATTGGTTGAGGCCGATCTGGGTGAAGGGATTGAGACACCACATTGGTCTGCCGGCTAAAGGATCATTCCTATGAAGAGCATCACTGAGCTCAACGAACAGTTTAATCATCCCGGTATCAGCTTTGCTGAGGAGTGGGACGGTTTTGTGGTGGTCGATGTGGTCAATGAGCATGCAACCGCGAGGGTGGCACTTAATGGGGCGCAACTACTCAGTTGGGTACCCAAGGGCGAACAGCCTGTGATCTGGCTCTCAGAGGATGCCCGCTTTGAGATGGGCAAGTCGGTACGTGGCGGCGTCCCTGTCTGCTGGCCCTGGTTTGGTGCTCATAGAATTGAATCCACCTTTCCGGCCCACGGTTTTGCCCGTACCAGTGAATGGGAGTTGCTGTCTGTTGATCATGATGAAGGTGCCACAGCCCTGTTGTTCCGCCTCAATGAGCGTCGAGAGATGCACCATTTTTGGCCTCACTCATTTGAGTTGGCGCTGCAGATAACCATCGGGAGTGAGTTATCGTTTGAGCTTAAAACCCGAAACTGCAGTGGCGAAGCGATTGAGCTGAGTGAGGCGCTACACACCTATTTTAATATCAGTGATGTCGATCATGTGAAGGTTAAAGGTCTTGATGGTTTGCACTATCTGGACAAGTTGGAAGATTTCCAACGTAAACAGCAGAGTGGGCCGATTCACATTGAGCGTGAAACTGATCGAATCTACCTTAATGCAGAAGCAGACTCATTGATTGAGGATTCGGGATTCAATCGCACCATTCGCATCACCAGTGAGGGGAGCCGTTCTACGGTGGTCTGGAACCCCTGGCAGGAGAGTGGGGCGCGGATGGGGGATCTGGGAGAGGCGGGTTACCGTTCGATGCTCTGTGTTGAGAGTGCCAACGCTGCCGATAACAGATTAACACTCGCTCCATCTGAGACTCACACCCTGCGGGTCACCTACACCATCGAACCGTTAATATAGGTTGATAACAGACTATGTTTGGACTCTTTAACCGTGAGCCACCCCTTGATGAACCTTCAGTCGAGTGGCTCTTCGATGTTTATGGTTGGACACTGAGAAACTTTGGTACTGATCTATTTATGGATGACACGCTGCTGGTATTACCGACCAACAGATACTTTCCCGGCAGCGAGAGTTCGGTTCAGGGGATGGCTGAGCTGATCCTTAAGCAGGTGAAGCACTACGCCAATATCTCTCACTGGCCCACCCGCGTTGTCGATCAAAATAGCTGTTCCTTAGAGCAGCCTGCACAGTTGGCGATTACCGGGGCTCTGCGTGGACCGGAAGGCGTTGTTGATGAGTCGGTTCCCGATGAGCAGCGACTCACCATCACCTATGATCCAGCACTGATCAATTCGCCTGAAGTGATGATCGCCAGCTATGCCCATACTCTGGCCCACTATCTGGGGAGCATGGCGGAAGAGGAGCCGCCGGGGGATAGGGACAACTGGCCCCACATCACAGAGGTGTTGGCGGTCTATATGGGATTTGGTGTGCTGTTCGCCAATAGCGCCTTTAATGTGAAGATCAGCAGCTGTGGGAGCTGTCAGGGGCCGGTGGCCGATCGGGAATCATTTCTCTCCCAATACGATATCACCTATGCTCTGGCAATCTTTTGTGTACTGAAGGGGATATCTGCAGGTGAGGTGAAACGCCACCTCAAAAGTTCACTGCGACCTTACTTCAAACTATGTTTGAAGGATCTCAAGGGCCGCAAAGATAAACTTGAAAAGTTGAGAGCACTCGCTTAATTGTGAGTCAGGGGTCGGAGTCAAATGGATTGATTCTATCGGCACCCGGTAGAAGAAGTGGTTCCCATTTGACTCCGACCCCTCGCTACTAAACTAAGCGTAGGTAGTTAATAGTCGAAGATTAGCTCTCTTCAGCGAGAATTTCGCGCATCCGCTCCTGCAGGGTCTCAACCAGAAGGTCGGGCTGAAATTTTGAGACAAATTTGTTACATCCCACCTTTTGAACCATCGCCTCATTGAAGACACCACTTAATGAGGTGTTGAGGGTGACATAGAGATCACGCATTCTAGGATCCTGACGCACCTCGTAGGTGAGTCGATAGCCATCCATCTGAGGCATCTCCGCATCGGTGATGAGCATCAGGATCTCCTTGGTGACATCTTTACCCTCATCACACCATTTGGTAAGAATATCCAGCGCCTGCTGGCCGTTCTCGGCAGGGATCACCTCAACACCAACCTGTGCTAATGTTTCTGAGACCTGAAGACGTGCAGTTGAGGAGTCATCGGCATGCAG
>JAPHSO010000113.1 GCA_026193675.1 Gammaproteobacteria bacterium
ATGGCATGCGCCAACGGAAAGAGGGTGAGGCTGGCAAGCCCTGAGGTTACTGAATGTTCAGGGTAGTCTGGCACCACGATGATGGCCGGATTTTCGATTCCCAGCGCCTGTCCGGTTGGATCAACAATCGTCCCCTCATTAAAACTGAGGCCCAGCTCTTCGGTGATCGCAATTACCGGCTCTTTGGGATCATGCAGCCAGAGCAGGTTGCCACCGCCGGCAATATATTCATTGATGATCTGCACCTCTCCCGATAGCAGTTCACTTTGTGGCGAGGCGATAACCAGCACCGCGCTCTGTTCAGGAACCGCCAACTCACTGCTCAGATTGAGCCCAGCAAACTGAAAGCCCTTTTGCTTGAGTTGCTCAGCCCAGCGAGCGAGATCATGATTGGCCTGACCTTCAAAGCTGCGTTCACCATGCCCCTCCAGAAAGTAGACCCTGCGCTCACCACTCCGTGCCAGGCGCTGAAGTGCATTGGTCAACGCCTGCTCACCGATGGTCTTGAGGTGCTCTTTGCGTCCCTGGTAGTGAATCAACAGTTCGCCATCCAGAGTGATTCCCTCCCTGCGAACCTGCTCAGGCTCCTGATCAGGATCGACATACTCAACCATGAGATCCGGTTTAAGTTGCCGATAGCGCTCCACCAGCTCAGCGATTCGTTGACGGATCCCCTGCTCACCCTGTTGGCGGGTGAAAGCGGTAATCGCCACAGGTTCATCAAGACTTTTTAGTAACTGTTGGGTCGACTCAGAGAGGGTATGCCGGCCCGAGGCGGTCCAGTCCATCTCAAAGTGATAACGTGTTCCAAGCCAGGCAAGCAGCCCAACCATCACCAGTAGTAGCACAACCGAGAGCCATGACTGAAGAGAGAGAGCCCACTGTCTCTGTCGGTTCATCTCCATGACTAGCCCCTGATCCTTTCGGCATCAAGTTGCCGAATCGTCAACAGGATAAAGGTGGTGATAAACAGCAGGTAATAAAGAATATCGCTGCTATCAAACAGCCCTCGTAACAGCGACTGGTAGTGTTGCTGCAGTGAAAGATATTTAAGGAGTTCACTCCCACCTCCACCAGCATTACCGACCATATCGATAATCCATAACAGTAGAAGCAGGCCAAAGGTCATCACTGCGGCCACTGTAGGCTGATTGGTTAGTGATGATAGAAAGAGTCCCGCCGCAGCAAATGAGGCGATCATCAATGCCAGTCCGATTATCGCTGAAAAGAGCAGTCCACTATCAAGGGGGCCAAGTAGATAGAGGGAGAAGGGCATGAGTAAAATCACCGCCAGCAGTACACCCAGAAAGGCGAGGATTCCGAGATATTTACCCAGCACAATCTCGGTCATCGAGACCGGTGCCGAAAGTAACAGTGGCAGCGTTTTCTGTCGTCGCTCATCGCTAATCAGGCGCATCGTCAGCAGAGGGATGACCAGCAACAGTACCACCGTCGCACTGGAGAAGAGCGGGACCACGATAATCTCGGTCGCGCCTGGTGGTGACTCCAGCACTGCGATCTGCGCCTGATAGGTGATAAAGAGATCGAGCTGCCCCAGAAACAGGAAACCGAGGATCAGCTCAACCACTGCCAAAATCGCCCAGGCCAGTGGGGAGAGAAACAGTGAACGCAGTTCACGCATTGCAATGGTTCTGATCATGCCTCCTGCTCCGTTGCTAATTCTAATGGCTCGTGCTCACTCGTTGTAATATCGACAAAAATATCCTCCAGTGAGCGTGCGGCAGGGGTCAACTCATAGAGCCCCCAGCCTTTGGCTACAGCCTGTTCAACCAACAGCTCTGCAGGGCTCTGTTCGGGCCGAAAATGGATGCGAAAATGGCCCTCCCCCAGGCTCTCAATCTCATCAATTTCTGCCGATAGAGATTTCAGCTCATCAACCGAGGGAGGATTTCTAAGGGCCACTTTAAGAGTCGAGCCATGCATACGATTCATCAGCCCTTCAATGGTATCACTCACCACCAGCTCTCCCCGGTTGATGATCTGCACCCGGTCACAGGTGGCCTGCACCTCAGGTAAGATATGGGTCGAGAGGATCACGCTGTGATCCCCCCCCAGTTCACGAATCAGCTCACGAATGGCTCGTATCTGGATCGGATCCAGCCCCACAGTCGGCTCATCGAGGATCACTATCTCGGGGGAGTGGATAATCGCCTGAGCTATCCCCACCCGTTGCTGGTACCCCTTGGAGAGGTTGGCTATCAACCGTCCGCTCACATCTCCCAGACCACAGCGCTCTTTGACATGGGCAATCGCTCTACTTTGTGCTCCCTTCTTGATGCCATTCAATCTAACGACAAAATTGAGATACTCGTCCACAGTCAGTTCACGATAGAGGGGTGGCTGCTCCGGCAGATAACCGAGCAGCGCCTTGGCCGCCCTGGGCTGCTCAAACAGATCGATACCATTTATCACAATGGAGCCGGTGGTCGGAGCCAGATTGGCGCTCACCATCTGCATGGTGGTCGATTTGCCTGCTCCATTGGGCCCCAGGAATCCAAGCACTTCACCACGATTGATTTCGAACGAGATATTTTGCACAGCCCACTGCGCACCATAGCGGCGCGAAAGATTTTTGACCTGCAACAGTCGCTCTTGAGTCATAATAGGGGACGCTCTTTTTCCATAAGATGTGGATGTATTATCAACA
The DNA here is from genome assembly GCA_026193675.1 of Gammaproteobacteria bacterium. Classification (GTDB taxonomy): domain Bacteria; phylum Pseudomonadota; class Gammaproteobacteria; order Thiohalomonadales; family Thiohalomonadaceae; genus JAOTST01. Next base: position 2,669 of record JAPHSO010000113.1, read on the forward strand.
TCCAATTGAGACAAGCAACCTCCCACTTCAGATGTCTAACCTAAAGCCGAAAATCCCACTCACTCTTGGCGTAGATACCGGCGGAACCTTTACCGACTTTGTCCTGCTAAAGCAAAGTGAGATCACCATCCACAAGGTGCTTTCAACCCCCGATGCTCCCGAGCGGGCCATCCTCCAGGGGATTAGTGAACTGGGAATTGAGGTTGATGATTTTGAGCATCTTACACTAATCCACGGCTCTACCGTTGCCACAAATGCAGCTCTTGAAGGGAAAGGGGTCAAGACGCTCTACATCACCAACCACGGAATGGCTGACCTGCTCACCATTGGACGACAGGCCCGCCGGGAGCTCTACAATCTTCAACCCAATTTGATTGCCCCACCTGTTGCACGGAGCCACTGTCTCGAGGTGGGGGGACGCATTGATCATCAGGGAGAGACTATCGAACCGCTCACCGATGGAGATCTCTCGAAAATCCGGGAGGCTATCGAGTCGCTACAACCCGAAGCGATCGCTATCAATCTGCTCTTCTCATTTATCGACTCACAATATGAGGAGGTGATTGAGGGCGTGATTCCCGGAAATATCTTCTGTTCCCGCTCCTCAAAAATTCTGCCCGAATACCGCGAATATGAGCGCGGGATCACCACCTGGCTCAACAGCTGGATCGGCCCTCTGGTCGAAAGTTATATCGAACGCCTCAGCGCAGCGCTGCCGGCAGCGCAGATCTCCGTGATGCAGAGTTCAGGCACCACCATCGCCGCCCCACAGGCGGGAGCAGAGGCGGTGCGAATGCTTCTCTCCGGTCCTGCCGGTGGATTGGCTGGCGCTAAAGGTGTTGCTGGCCTTGCCGATTGCAGACAGCTACTCACCTTCGATATGGGCGGAACATCGACCGATGTCGCGATGATCAATGGGGAGCTGGAGCTCACAAATGAGGGGAGCATCGGCCCCTACCCCGTCGCGGTACCGATGGTCGATATGCATACCATCGGTGCGGGCGGCGGCTCTATCGCCTATCTCGATGCCGGCGGCATGCTCCATGTCGGTCCAGAGTCCGCAGGAGCCAATCCTGGACCTGCATGCTACGGACGGGGCGGCAGACAGCCAACGGTGACCGATGCCAATTTAGTCCTTGGACATATCGTTGCAGACGCATTTCTGGGAGGCTCAATGTCACTTGATGTTGATGCAGCAAGGAATGTGATTAAGGAGATTGCTGACAACATGGGATTATCGATCGAAGCCGCTGCTGAGGGAATCATTCAGCTCGCCAATGAGCAGATGGCTCGTGCGCTGCGCGTCATTTCGATCGAGCGTGGTGTCGATCCAAAATTATCGACCCTTGTCTCTTTTGGTGGCGCTGGTGGACTGCATGTCTGTGCATTGGCTGATGCGATGAGTATGGAGCGGGCAATGGTACCGATCCACTCCGGCGTTCTCTCTGCCCTTGGAATGCTGATGGCACCCCGAGGTCGCCACCTGTCTCATGCTCTTCACGGCCTTTTGGAGCAGTTGAGCATTGAGACGATTGAGGAGAGGTTCTCAGCGCTTAGAGAAGAGGGCATTGCAGCACTACAGCAGGAGGGGGTGGCCGCCTCCAAGGTGAGAGCAACGGCACATCTCGACCTGCGCTATCGAGGACAGTCCTACACCCTGTCAATCATCTGGGAGCCAGAACAGACCATTGAGCACCACATTAATGAATTTCATAAAGCCCATCTTCAGCGCTATGGTCACAACACCGGATTACCTGTTGAGCTTGTCACACTGCGGATAAAACTGGTGGGGCCTGAGCCGGAGGTGAGGCTGCAGAACAATCGTCAGACTATGGGTGAAATCGATGGAAAGGGAGATATCAGGCTTTATCAGCGCGCCGCTTTGTCGATTGAAGAATCCATCAAAGGTCCCGCTCTGATCATCGATCCGGTCTCCACAACCTATCTTGAAGCCGGATGGCACGCCACTATTGATGCGATCGGAAACCTGCTGCTGCAACGTATAAACTGATACAAAGATTCAGATATTAAAGAAGCGCATCTTTTGATCTGTATCGTGCACCGCTTCAATATAGATCTCGCGGATCTGATCACTATTAAGCTCTGAATGTTCAACCTTTTCCCAGTCGGCACGATCATAGGCATCAACCAGATTGAGAGCCTGAGCCAGTCTCCCATCACCTTCACCTAAAAGTGCATTCACTATCTCTGACTCTAAGGGGAGCTTCTCCAGTAACTCCGGCAGGGGGCGATCCAGCAGGGTATCAATCACTGAGAAGAGACCCACCGTAAAAAACTGATCAGCCCTTTCCGTGTCGATTTGCGTACCGATACTCTCACACATCTTTCCTCTGAAAAGGGCTCTCCATATCAGTTCGGGATTCTTATTATCGATTTGACTTAATAACAGCAGTCGCGCCCAATCCCGAATCACCTTAACCCCCACAATCGTAATTGCATGCTTAATCGACTTTACAGTCCGGCCAAGATTAAATGCAGCGGAGTTTATGAGGCGCAGCAGACGATAGGAGAGCGAGACATCCTGCTGGATCACCTCTTCGAGATCAGCAATTTCTGTATCACTACTCTGCAGCTTAATGATCAGATTGATAATGGTCATACGGTTGGTTGGAATTCGGTTACCGGTGACAAGCTCCGGTTTAGATAGAAAATATCCCTGAAAGTAGTCAAAGCCGAGAGAGAAGCAGTGCTGAAACTCTTCCTGGGTTTCAACCTTCTCTGCCAACAGCTTTACATTGCGCCCTTTGAGCTGCTCTACCTGTAACTCCAACTCTCCCGGCTCCAGTCCCATCACATCCAGCTTGACGATATCTGCCAGATCCAGCAGCGGGCGATGCTGCTCACTATAGCTAAAGTCATCCAGAGCAATCGGGTAACCTCTATTCTTGAGTGCTGTTAATCCCTCAATGACAGCCTCAGTTGGCTCAATATCCTCGAGCAACTCAAGCACAATTTGATTCGGCTCAAAGGGAAGCTCGATCTCCCCGCTGATAAAACACTTGGTTAGATTAATGAATGCGATCCGCTGACCAACCAGTCTCTCCAGCCCTATATCCATAATGCTGTTTATGATGACTTGAGAGGTGGCTTTATCTCCGTTATCGAAGGATGCTCTATCGGGGGCCTCTTCAGTTCGATAAAGGAGCTCATAACCTATTACTTTCTGTTGCCGATCAAAAATTGGCTGTCTTCCAATGAGAAAGTTTTCTACATATTCCATTACTAATTCCATTTAACGAGATCGGATCAATATCACAGATCCTACCCTGATGCCGATGATAAGCAAATAACCTGAGACAGCACCAATTAAATGGCAATAAAAAAGCCCATCAAGAGATGGGCTTTTTAGCTAAACGGAGTGTGTGGTTTAGCTTACTTAATTTTCGCCTCTTTATACATCACGTGCTTGCGAACGACTGGATCAAATTTTTTGATCTCCATCTTCTCAGGCATGGTGCGCTTGTTCTTGTCGGTGGTGTAAAAGTGTCCGGTTCCGGCACTTGAAACGAGTCTGATTTTTTCACGCATGGCTAACTACCCCTTAAACCTTTTCACCGCGAGCGCGGATCTCTTTCAATACAACATCAATGCCCTTCTTATCGATGATGCGCATACCTTTGGTAGTCAAACGCAGTTTTACAAAACGGTTCTCACTCTCAACCCAGAAACGGTGAGTGTGGAGATTGGGCAGAAAACGACGACGCGTTTTGTTGTGTGCGTGGGAAACATTGTTCCCAGTCACAGGACGTTTACCAGTGACTTGGCATACCTTTGACATGATTTTTCACTCCAAAAATTAGTTTTAGCCTGCTAAGGCTTCGCAGGAAGCCGAGCTTTATACCAAAAAAGCCTTTCAATCACAAGAAAAATGATAAAAATATCTCCCTCGTAGGCGCGGTAAATCGACCCCAAACCGGGTGATTGCCAATGGTTTATGCCCTATTTTAGTCTTTATTAGATTTCAGCCGAGATCAATTGGCCCGACTCAGCTCATCATGCACAGATGCGAAATTCCTCACCCATGGATTGGCCGCCTTTAATTTCTGAGGGAGAGCTCTAATCCTGTTTCTCGCCTCATCACGGGTTTTGTAGCTCCCATGGAGCAGGATAAACCAGGGTTTCGAGTCCCTTTTTGATTCAAGTACAGCGGTAGTCCCCACTTTCAGTGAATCCTTCACAAATGGTTCAAGCATCTCCCTGTCACCTCCAGCGACCAGCTGAATCGTAATTAACTCAGGATCCTGACTCCACAACCAGGCCGAGTCTTTAACAACCTCCGGCTCAGCTTCAGCAGCCATCACGCTGCTCTCCAAAACTGGCGGAGGATTATCGATAAACAGCTGTTGAATATCACCGATGGGACGAATCCACGGTTTCACCGACGAGGAGTATCGCTTGAGCGCCTCTTCTGCACTCGCTCTCTCACTATATATGCCCTGGGTTAACACATGAATGGGACGCCCTCCTCGGCTAAATGAGAAGCGAACCAGCTCATTTTGCAGCTTCTCTTTGAGAATCATCTCATCTAAAGCGGCTTCCCGTTCAGCTGCAACGAGCTGAATGGTAAAAGATGTTTCAGGCTGACTCTGGAGCCACGCCCGACCACTCAGGTTCTCTCCACCAACCTCTTGCTGTTTTGTTACCACAGCTGGAGAGGTTGTTGGAGGTGTCTCTTGCAGATTCATAGGAAGATCTTCATTCAGCATAGAGGCTTCATCATCCTCGACAACTACTGGCGTTAACTTTTCATTTGAATCTACCGCTGCCATTTCGCTACCCGGTTCCACGGCAGTAGAGACAGCCTCAGCAGGAATGACAATCTCCTGCTCAAGCGACCCACTCTGCTTCAACAGGTCGCCAATCAGAGTCGCCTCACTATCCTCCTCCAATTGTATAGATTCCGTTTTCAACTCCGGCCGGGGCTTAGCGGGCTCTGGAAGTGCTTTACGAATTACCGGCCGCTGAGAATCAGGCGAAGTTAACTGAGCTGTCACAGGAGGGCTCATCAACGATCCACTATCGCTGTTGAGCAGGTATCCCACACCTACGGCAACAATCAGCAGCATCGCCGCAGCAATTCGCCAGTCAAATAGTATCGACCAACGACTCTTCGAGGCTGAGCCACCATGCAACATCACCTCGATCTCACCAGGAATCCCCATCGCGCTATTCACCACCTGTTGCTGCAGGGCTAAAGATGGTGGCTTTCCAAATTCATGTCTACCCTGCGCGATACAGAAATCGATATAGGCCTGACTCTGTTCACTGTTGAGTGGCTCAATGGTGACCTCTCTAAGAGGGATCGTCTTTAATATAGGCGCATCTCTCAACAGATCGGTCCCAAAGAGCACCACTTTTAGCAGACGATCATTTCCACTCTTAAGCTGCGATAGGTGGGTGATCGCCTCTAGGGCCCCCTCATCCAGCTGTTCTGCATCATCAACCAACAGCGCATAGGTCTTGCCTGACTCCTTCTGCTCAAGATGGCTCTTAAAGCCACTTAACAGCTCTGCAGATGGTACTTTGGAGTAATCGTATCCAAAGCTGTGCGAAATCTTCTCAAAGAGCTGAGATATTTGTCGGTTTTCATCTCCTGTGAGATGGCAGATCTGCCACCCTTCACCCAATCGGTGCATCAACTCCTGCAGTTGGCAGCTCTTACCGACCCCCTTCTCACCGGTAACCAGTAGCAGCTCATCTCCAAACTGCAGCATATGGTGAATCAGATCCAGCTTCTGTTCGATCTTCTCATTGCTATAGAAAGGTGCATAATCTCTTTTCACAGATTCATATCTCCCTCTTCACCCTGCATAAACATCACCCGATAGCCCTTCTGAAGCTGTTGGTTTCTCACCTTCTCCAGGGCATCCATCGCTTCATCATGGGAATCATAGTGATTGCGACGAACTGTTCCTGAACGACCCTGAAAGCCCCACTCACGTACTACACCCCAGCCGCCGAGCATATCGGGCTGCAGCTGAATTTGGTAGTAACGAACCGGTAGCCCCGGTTCGCTCTGAACCTGAAGGTAGATCCTCAAGTGAGCTCCTCAGGATGAAAAAGTTTTCGATACTCAGAGATGGCAAAACGATCCGTCATGCCGGCAATATAGTCCGCCACCGCACGCGCGCGCCCCTGCTCACCATCTTTTTCAGAGTAACTCTCAATCCGCCTCTGGTGCGCAGGAGGTAACAGTCGACTATCCGAGAAAAATGCATCAAATAGAGACTGTATCGTCTGCTGAGCCTTGAGGCTCATTCGGTGGACTCGATAGTGTCGATAGAGATTGGTCCGCAGAAAACGTTTGAGCTGTCTGTGCAGAGCCAGGAGTTCACTGCTAAATCCGATAATCTGCTCTGAGTGCTGACGCACATCATCAACACTCTCGGGGGCAACCTCTTGAAGCTTCTGCTTACTGGCGAGTAACAGATCCACCACCTGTCGATTGATCATTCGACGAATGATCTCATGGATCAGACGCCTTCCCTTTAAATCAGGATACTGTTGCTTCACCTCATCGAACTGCTCCTCAAAGAGTGGCTCCTTGTGAAGCTGATCGATTGTGAGAAAACCGCCACGCAGGCCATCATCAATATCATGGTTGTTGTAGGCAATCGCATCAGCCATATCGGCAACCTGGGCCTCCAGAGAGGGCTGATACTTTTTTACAAATCGCTCACCCAACTCACCCAGAGATTGGGCATTCTCAAGAGAACAGTGCTTTAAAATCCCTTCACGGCTCTCGAAGGTAAGGTTGAGACCATTAAACGCCGCATACCGCTCCTCCAGCTTTTCTACCACCCGCAGAGACTGTAGGTTGTGTTCAAAACCGCCGTATTCACTCATACAGTGGTTGAGCGCGTCCTGGCCAGCATGGCCGAAAGGGGTGTGACCCAGATCATGAGAGAGGCTAATCGCCTCAGTAAGATCCTCATTTAAGTTCAGCTCTCGCGCAATCGCCCTGCCGATCTGGGCGACCTCAATTGAGTGGGTGAGACGGGTACGGAACATGTCCCCCTCATGGTTCACAAAGACCTGAGTTTTGTACTCTAATCTTCGAAAGGCGCCTGAATGAACAATGCGATCTCGGTCGCGCTGAAACTGGCTTCTAAATTTTGGGGGCCGTTCTTCATAGTGACGCCCTCGAGACTGAGCATCGGTAGCAGCATATGGTGCCAGCCCTTCGCTCAAGCTGCCGCCTCCAGAGAGCGATTAAGAACCCTTTCAATTATTTTCTGATCAACCCCCTCAGCAATCACAGAGCTGCCCAGGGCATCCATTAAGACTAGACGAAGTTTGCCATCAATCACTTTTTTGTCGACCGCCATCAGATCGATAAATTGCTGAGCACTCATCTCCTTTGGGGCCGTAGTTGGCAGATTGGCTGACGCAACAAGAGTCCTGACCCGATTCACCACTTCAGCATCAATCCAGCCTAGCTGTTCTGAAAGCTCGGCAGCAAGCACCATACCGGATGCAATTGCCTCACCATGAAGCCACTCGCCGTAACCCATACCGGTTTCAATCGCGTGCCCAAAGGTGTGACCTAAATTGAGAAGAGCCCGTTGACCGGCCTCTTTCTCATCGGCAGCCACAATGTCGGCCTTATCCTGACATGAAACTTTGATCGCGTATGAGAGGGCGGAGCTATCTCTTTGAAGAAGCTTGTCCATATTGGTCTCTAACCAACCGATAAATTCCAGGTCATTAATAAAGCCGTACTTAATCACCTCAGCGATACCTGCGCTGAGTTGACGATCATCCAGAGTCATTAAGGTGTCCGTATCGGCAATCACACACTGAGGCTGATGAAAGGCACCAATCATATTTTTACCCAATGGATGATTAACACCCGTTTTACCACCCACCGATGAGTCCACCTGTGAAAGTAGTGTTGTAGGTATCTGGATAAAATTAACCCCACGTTGATAACTTGCAGCGGCGAATCCGGTCATGTCACCAACTACACCGCCACCCAGAGCAATCAGGGTACAGCGACGGTCAAAGTGGTGAGTTAATAGCGCATCGTAAATGTTATTGAGCACATCTAGATTTTTATACTGCTCACCATCTGGGAGGATAACCGTTTCAGTTCTAAAACCGGTGAGCATGGAGAGACACTTTTCTAAATAGAGTGGCGCGACGGTCTCATTGGTGACCACCATCACCTGTTGTCCCTGAATATGCTCAGCGATTAATTGAGAATCTCCAAGAAGATTGGAGCCGATGTGTATCGGGTAACTACGTTCGCCGAGATCTACGGTGAGCGTCTGCATTGAGGCCTGCCTTTACTGTAGGTTAAATCGTTATAAGAGCGCTATTCTAACCCGTCTCTATAGTCAGACAAAATGGTTGATGAAAAGAGATAAATATCCAGGAATATCAACCCGCAGTGAAGCTCATCTCCTGATCAAGACGCGCAATAATCTCTTTCACCACACTGCGCACCGAACGGTCTTCTGTATGGATGATCATATCTGATACTTCTCTGTAAAGCGGGTCACGTTCATCCATCAATTCCTGCAGTTTTGCCTTAGGATCTTCGGTCTGCAACAGCGGACGATTTTTGTCCTTTGAGGTACGCTGAAATAGCTGTTCAATTGAGGCGTAAAGATAGATAACAATCCCACGACTCATCAGATACTTACGATTCTGTTCCGCCAGGACCGCGCCACCACCTGTTGCCATCACCAGTTCTGGCTCTGAAGTGAGCTGATCGAGCATTGCGCTCTCACGTTTACGGAAGCCCTCTTCACCCTCAATCTCAAAGATTAATGGAATACTGGCACCGGTATGCCTCACCAGCTCATGATCACAATCTTTAAACTCTAGATGAAGTGCACTGGCAAGCTGACGGCCAATGGTGCTCTTGCCGGCCCCCATGGGGCCGACGAGGAAGATACTCTGTTGAGATGACATTTATAAAATTATCAAATCGAAAATTTAATAACGATTCCTTGCAATATCAACAATCTTATCCCGGGTTTGCACAGGCGTTCTGAATCCCAAATGGACTAAGTTGCCCAGGCACACCTGAATCTGCATCTGCATAGTCCGCAGCCAGTCCTATCAGCACCATCTTGTGCTTAGCAATGCTCTCTGTTCCACTTACCGAGGCACTAGCACTCACCTCAACACTAGACCAATAGGCGAAGTTCTTTAGGTAAGTTACATTAAAGGTTCCATAGCCGTTACTATCAGTAACCACCGTTGAAGGAACCAGTGCCGTATTGCCTGGCCAGAGAATACCATCGTTATTGGTATCCTCTCCTGGTAGGTCCAAAATCCCATCTAGATCTGCATCTTCTGTATTGCAATAAGCTTGTACATTCTGAACCCAGGTATCAGTACCTGCTATATCGACAACTTCCCAATATCCTTTCCGGTACGCTTTGGTATCGCTGTTTGTATCATCTCCTGGAAGATTTCCGGGTCCTGGCTGCAGTGGTTTTAAACCAATCTGAATAGAAACGTTTGTAGCTGCATTACCAAATGCGTCTGTTACAAAAACACCAAATTCTCTAGTAAGCCATGCGTCTGATGGGGACTGCAAAAGATGGCTCGTACCTAGTGTAATAAACAGTTGTTGGTCTGCGACAGTCAATGTTTCTGTAGATGTCAGGCTTTGGCTAGCTTCTGTGGCTGTAATTGAAACACCATCAGTCGCACTTGATGCCGCACTCGAAGTATAAATCGTAGTTGCCCGCCCCAAACTATCAGTTGTTGCAGTTAAGGGAGTAATTGAACCTCCCGATACATCTACAAGACTGAAGTTCACCGTGGCATTTTTTACAAAATTGCTGTTTTCATCACGTACCACTGCCGTGAGCGTAGAGGTATCGCCATTGGTTGAGATCGATACTCTATCCGCCTGAAGATTGACAGTTTCAGCTCCTACACCATCGAGTACCGCAATGAATTCTATCGGTGTAGATGTCGATGGCCCACTTACTGTTGATG
>JAPHSO010000213.1 GCA_026193675.1 Gammaproteobacteria bacterium
ATCTACTTCAGTGTTCATCTATGTCCGTATAGGTGGAAGGCGACCCAGCCGCCCCTAAGCCAACCTTATCAACGGCTCAGACCTCTGCTATGAAGAGGATAACGGCCATAGTAGCCTGTTTACACAGAGGATCGCTGCTGTTTCCGGCCCAAATCAGCGCAATTCTCCATATCCTTTCCAGTTACGCCTGCTCAGCGACCGAAGCGGTCATTAAGGGTAGTTGCTACTTTCTTCCGCTGTTAGCCAGAAGCGGACTTATTTAATCACTTTCTTTAGCTTCTCTTTTTCTTTACTGAGACATTCAGGACAAATACCATGACTAAACTTCGCATCTGTATGCTCTGATACATACTTTACTACCCCCTCCCATGCATCCTCGTCATTTCTGATTTTGTGGCAATAAGAGCATATTGGAATTATCCCTTTTAGCGTTTTCACCTCGTTCAAAGCATCACTCAACTTAACTATCAACTCGTCTTTTTCTTTGGTGCGTTCTGTAACAGTTTTTTCCAAAGTATCATGCTGTTCTATTGATAAACGGGCATGTTTCCATATTGCTAGGGCAAGAATGGTGAATAAAATTGATGCGATTATAGTGATTACAATCGTGAACATTTCTTCGGATAACCACTGTTCAACGATACTATCTCTGATGATAGTGACGGTAACCACCAAAGGGGATTCACTTACACTGTGATAAAAAATCATCCTAATTTCACTATCAATAGAGCTGCTGTCTTCAAAAAATCCATTGGGGTTTTTGGGGAGAATTTCTCGAAAGAAAGGAATTTCTGAAAAGCTCTTACTATAAAAAACTGGATTGAAGGGGGAGCGAACAAGAAATCGTCCATCCTTACGAGCTAACGCGATCGTAAATCCTTGGGGGACCTCAAAAGCATTGTATAGACTCTCAAACTTCTCAATTTGTACGGTAGCCAGCACTACCCCGGAAAATTGACCATCCGTATCATACATACCTCTCGCAATAGGAATCATCCACTCACCGGTAATTTTCCCTATGACTGGATGACCTATTACTAGGCGATTCTGTTGAGTAGAATGTGGATTAGAAAGCGTCCTAAAAGCTTCTGTCTCTTTTATGTTGACAATTTTTTTTGGAATCCCAAAGCCCACTCCTTTTGTAGGAGTTGCACTTTGAGCCATTTCACCTCTGTTATTGAAGATATGGGTACTAAAAATTGTTGAAGAATTCTCAATTTGACTAGCGATTATTTGAGTGCCTTTGGGTGATAGATGTGGCAAAACTTCTGTTTCATTTAACAAGTATTCGATATTTTTCAGGTGAGCATCTATTGACTCTATGGTGGCAGATGTGTGAGCCGCCAAACTACGAGCTAAGTTTTGTGAGACGATTCGAGAGGACTCGAAGGTTCCAGTCCAAGAATGCCAGAGATTATAAGTAACGATGGCACAGAAAAGCATGAGGATAGTTCCCCAAATTGTAACCACCTTAGTATTCAGTGAGATATTAGCCATTTTCTTTGTGAACAAAATCAGTCATGGTGTATTAGAAATGTAAAATTAAAAATCGATAATCAGCTACTGGCACATTACGTCTGCTACAGGGTTACAACGGCCATCCTAGCCTATCTGACCGAGCGGCCGCAATTGGCCGTTTCCTGACTATAGATAATTTCCCATTTGATGACAGCTATATTCGACTTGTGGGATTTAAAGTGCTTTGTGTGGTTGATCATCCTTTACTCGTTTACCAGCTTAACGCCAATCATTCGAAGCCTTGCTTTTTATCTCCTCTTCATCAGCCTCCAGTATCTGTCTGATCTCCTCTCGGGCTTCACGATATATGGTGACATGTTTCTCTTTCTCATCAGCCGAGTAGAGCTTTTCAAATAGAGATCGGTCATGCCTTCTAAAAAGATGGGCTGCCTGTTTTGCCTGGTATGCACCATAACCAAGATTTTTAAGCGCTGTTTCTCCTAACGCCAATCCCGATTCTAGTAATTCACGTTCTATTAGGGTCACCCCCAATTTGCGCATCTCAAAGGCATGTCCCATGCCATAGGCTCGTGCAAGAATCTTCAGATGCGGAAAATGTTTTTGAATCTGTTCGATCACCTGCAAACTCATTTCAGGTCCATCCAGACAGATAATGATGAGCTCCGCTTTGTCTGCTCCAGCCGCTTTTAGCAGGTCATGGCGTGTGGAGTCACCATAAAAAACCTCATAACCATATCGACGTGCCTCTGCTATCTGCTCGGGATCATGGTCAAGAATGGTTGTTGGAAAACCATTGGCATGTAACAGTCGGCCAACAACACGTCCAAAACGTCCAAAGCCAACAATCATCACTGCATGTTCCTGCTGGGTGATCTCCTCTGTTGCCATATGGTCGTCTAGATGAAGGTGTTGACGGCTGATGTAACGGTCATAGAAAAGCAGCAATAATGGGGTAATCAACATTGATAGAGCTACCACACCCACTAGTAGATCGGCCAATCCAGGTTCAATCGCTCCTTCAGAGATGGCCAGTGTGAACAGCACAAAGGCAAATTCACCACCCTGACATAACATAAAGCTAAACAGGTATTGCTGACTTGCTGGGATACCTTCTCGTTTAGCGAGTAACATCAATATGGCAAGCTTGATAACCACCAGTGATACGACAAGACCCAATACAACAAAAGGCTGTTGTAGAAGCAGTCCAATATCGATACTCATGCCAACGGCTATGAAAAATAGTCCCAGCAAGAGTCCTTTAAATGGCTCAATCTCAGCTTCCAGTTCATGCCTGAACTCTGAATCAGCCAACAGCACACCGGCAAGAAATGATCCCATCGCCATGGAGAGACCCACAGATTCAACCAGCAGTGCAATAGCTATAACCAGCAGCAGTGCAAACGCGGTAAATATCTCACGAAGCTTTGTGTTGGCGATAATGCGAAAGATGGGGCGGGTCAGGTAGTGACCACCGATAATAATGGCTGCAATTACCGCAACAAGTTTAACTACCGAAAATAGGGTGTTTCCATCATCGACAATGCCATCGCCAACTCCCAGTAGTGTAATCAGCGCCAGAATTGGGATGACGGCAATATCCTGAAAGAGTAAAACCGAAAATGCGGAACCACCCGCATGGGTTGCCATCAGATTTTTTTCTGTTAATGATTGTAGTGCAATCGCTGTTGATGAAAGCGATAGTGCCAGGGCAACAATCACTGCGGTTTGAAGTGAAAGTCCGAGCAGGATACCCACCGCAGTAATGGCTATGGATGTGAGTATCATCTGCCCACCACCCAGTAGAAGAATGGGGCGTTTAAGTTCCCATAATCTTTTGGGATGTAGCTCCAACCCAATCAGAAACATTAGCAATACCACACCAAATTCAGCAAAGTGGATGATAGATTCAACATTATCGATCAATCCCAATCCCCAGGGGCCAATGATAACGCCCCCGATCAGGTAACCCAGAACAGAGCCAAGTCCCAGATGTTTAGATATCGGTACTGCAACAACAGCAGCGGTAAGGTAAATAACAGCATTGGCCAGAATTGAATACTCATCCATTAGAGAGTACCTGCATGCATCTGCTCATAAGTGGTGACAACCTGTTCTCTATAACGCTTAGCCTGCTCAACAATATCGATGTCGCTCATTGCATCAACATTATGAACAACAAAAGGGGGCAGGTATTTCATGCCACAATGTATTGCAGTACGGCAATAGGGAGATAGCAGCTCATCTATCGTGCTTAATGAACCTGAGTAAGATTCAAACGGTTGACCGGTTGTGACTGCGGTAAAAAGTCTCTTTCCCTGTAGTGCATCACCACCCTTGCCATGGGCAAACCCTGATAAAAGTACCATCTCCTGCCACTGTTTCAGTAGTGCTGGTGCGGCATACCAGTAGATGGGAAATTGAAAAATCACCAAATCAGCGCTACACAGCAGCTCCTGCTCTCTCGCTCTGTCGATATAGAAATCGGGATAGTGTTCATAGAGATCATTCACTAGCAATCCCGGAACGTCCGATATCGCATCGAGCATGGCACGGTTTGCACGTGAACGATCCATATGGGGATGGACTAGTTGCAGCAATATCATCGGGAAGTTGTTTCTCTATACATTATCATCGTTATACCTCTCATCCATGGAAATGCGGGGATGTTGGCTGCATTTCCAACTGTTTTGGTATATAGATATACCAGAAGAGCTGGTGACGGAAAAGAAGCCCAGCTGTTAATGGGGTTAAGTGAAGTAACCTATTGTACAGATTCTGAGGGAGTGCCAGTCTCATCAACAATTATTTCAACAATTGTGTCTGACAAGATAATCACTTTGGTGAAGGATAATGTATCTAGTTCCATCAGTCTGTTACTCCTGAATCCATCTCTATAACACCCATTCTTCATAGGTACGCCTCAGGAGAGGAGGGGTATATCTAAAAATATCACTTAATTTACAGCAAATGTTTGCCATCAAAAACATCAAACTCCAGTGCAAAAGTATCAACCCCATCTACACAACCTAGATTGACACGATAGTGCCCCGGTTTTCTGGCAGTTTCATGAAAGGGGTAGATGCCACACTCTTTGCAGAAGTAGTGTTTGGCGGTTTTGATACCGAACTGGTAGAGCCCTAGAGCTCCCTCCTTGGCATCGATTTTTAACCTATCCGGATTGATGATCTCAGATGACATCATCGCCCCTTTGCGGGAACAGACCGAACAGTTGCAGCGTAGCCCTCTGGTGATCGGTTCGCCTTGGTATGAAAATTTAATGGCGCCACAGTGGCAGCTTCCCTGATGTGTTTCTGACATATGTTTCTCCCTGAATCGACTATCCTAGATGAACAGGTATCTAGGCACCTCTCCTTTATACTCTATATAGGCTTTGCCATGAACACCATAAAGATAACGCTCCTCCTTTATGATCATGATGTGCGTCAACAAAATACCGATGCTTGTGAGCATCATTAGAATTAGATTTTGTGTGAGCAGCGTATATGCGGCAAACATTAGAAAATAGGAGACGAAGTAGGGGTTACGTGTGAATCTGTAAATACCCGATGTGACCAGTTGTGTTTGTTGCTCTTCTAATACGCCAACTCTCCAGGATTCTCTCATATTTATCAGGGAGGCTGCTGATATAACCAGATTCAGAGTTAGTAGTGCGCATCCTAAGACTGTGGCATTGAGGTCATCCAATAGCTGTATTTTACCGAAAGGTTGCTCAAACAGGCTAATAGCAAATGCAACAATAATGAACAGGGCAAAAAAGAGAACTGATACCGTCGCCTCAATATTGTGTCCGCGAATTTTGACACCGATCTTTCTGGATAGGCTGTAGTTCTTAACCAGAAACATCCCCTGAAACAGGATTTGATGAATCAATATGATTGCCCAGGTTTCAATCATTAATCATGTTTCTCAATCTTTCCATAGAGTGAAATAGTCAATTAACTCCCAGCCTCTCTAATGAGGATCTCAATGCGTCGATTACTACGGCGCCCTTTTTTTGTTTTATTTGATGCGATGGGACGGGTAGAGCCGAAGGCGTGGGCCTCTAACCTTTTCTGTTTAATGCCTGCAGCAGAAAGAATATGAATAATCGAGGTTGCTCGATTGGCCGAAAGCTCCCAGTTAGTTGGGAACTTCTCTTTTAGGCTACTGCGAATGGGAACATTGTCGGTATGGCCCTCGACTATGATTTGTGTGTCACGGTTAATGAGAGAGCTGGCAAGATCATTAAGGATCTTGCGACCAAACTTGCTCACCTCTGTTGAGCCGGGTGGGAAGAGCAGGGTGGCGCTGAGTGTCACCTTCACCCCTTTTGCATCCTGACGCACCTCAACATCCATACTTGGCTCAACCACTTTTGATATCTCCTCAAAGGTGGCATGCATCGCGGGCCGATAGCGTATCTTGAAAATAAGATTGTTTACGTTCTTTCCAAAGTAGGAGAGGGTGTTGCCACGGATCTCCCAATCACCAGGGCGGTTACTTTGGTAATCGACAATCTCAAAGTTAGAGGGGAATATCCAGGTGTAGGTGAAGTGGTGGAAGTTATCGGGGGAGTTCCAGAAGCCGTAGTTGGTTCTGTTATCGCCGCTCACCTCCTCTTCATTAGTGTAGGTGTAGATGCTGTTCTTATCGATAGTAATGGAGCTATCGAATGAGGTTTTATGCAGAAAGGCGAAACTGCCCTGATTAAAGTGGAGTGAATCATATCCCGGTTTGGATCGTGTATCCCAGTTATGTTCATTGGGATAGATGTAAAGATAGTTGTTCAAATGCTCATCAAGTGGACGACCTTCACTCTTATCGAAGAGCAGATTGTATTCCTTGGAGTCTGAGCGGGAGGTGTCGTAGTAAAAGGCGCTGCGACCATCCTGATTAAGGAAGATAATCTTCTCACTTACCGGTTGTGCTGCAATAGCAGTTAGCGACCAGAGTGAAAGTAATATCAGTTGGGTTAATCGTCGGTGCATATTTATTCTTTTCAAATCATCATTCCTTTAGCAACATGAAGCATAACGGATTCTGTTTGATTGTGTTGTAGAAGCTTTATTCATCTCTCAATTTGTGTATAGTTGATTCGCTTTCTTACAATTTGACCCAAATAATCCTGGACATGAAATATCTCCAGTAATCTCGGATTTTTATTAAACAGTTAGTGTGACCGGAATAAATATTGATAATGATTTGAATTACTCAGCCAATCAAGTGTTGGTTTGGGATAGATCGTCCGCGCTCAAGCGAATTATGGGCGATGAATCGTTATTGAATCTGATTGTGGATGAGTTTCTGAATCACCTGCCGGCAACCATAGGTGATTTTCAACAAGCTATTGAGACGGGAAATTTCGAGCAGATTCGCCAGCAGGCACATAACATTAAAGGGGTTTCTAGTAATATAAGTGCCCTGGAACTGCAGCATCAGTCCAAATTGGTGGAGGCCGCTGCGAGTGCTGAAGATGCTGCTCAAATTGCTACTTTGGCTAAATATCTGATTCAGGCCAGTGAACAGCTTACACAGCATCTGCTGGAATATAAGGGGGAATCGACCTATACCCCCGATGTTGTGCTAACAGCAGAACAGTTGGCTGAGCAGCTACTCATCGTATTGGATCGGCTCAAGCGTAATGAATATATTCCTACTGATGAACTGGCTCCTCTTAATCGGGGTACCGGAGATTCAATCCTACAAACGCAGCTGAATAGACTACAGGAGCAGATCGTCCAGCTTGATAGTGAAGGGGCACTAAAAACACTATTTATAATTGCAGAGTCGGCACAACTTGCCACTGTTCTGGATGCGAGAGGTGATAGCTAGATGACCACAAGGCCTATCATACTCATTGTGGATGATGAGCCGGTCAATATTCAGGTATTGGCTGCCAGTCTGAAGGACAAGTATCTTATTAAGGTGGCAACTTCAGGGAGCAAGTGTCTAGAGATATCTAAAAGTGAACCGGTGCTGGATCTGATATTGCTGGATATTGAGATGCCCGATATGAACGGTTATGAAGTTTGTCGCCAGTTAAAGGCTAATGATAAAACTGAATCGGTCCCCATAATTTTTGTGACAGGCAAGAGTGATGAAATTGATGAGGAGATGGGATTGCGGGCCGGTGCGGTGGATTACATTACCAAACCGGTACGTTCTGCAATTGTCTCAGCACGGGTCGATACCCATATCACATTGAAACTGCAGCGGGACAAATTGCAGGATATGGCGCTGCATGATCAGCTTACAGCTCTCTATAACCGTCACTATCTGTTGGAGGTTGCGGACCAAAAGGTTGCCCAGGCAGAGCGGCATGAGCATGATTTGAGTGTTCTGATGATGGATATCGACCACTTTAAAACAATTAATGATAGCCATGGACACCATATGGGTGATGTGGTGTTACAGGAGGTGGCAGTTCTGCTCAAGAAAAAAAGTCGTCAAGAGGATGTTGCCGCCAGATTTGGCGGTGAAGAGTTTGTGATGCTGCTTGAAGGCTGTGATCTGGAAGTTGCACGTAATAGAGCCGAAGAGTTACGCCAGGCGATTGAATCATTAAAGCCTCGTGGTATCGATATAGCAATCAGCATCGGAGTGGCTCAACTGAGAGTGGGTGACGAGGATTTTGATCATCTACTAAAGCGTGCAGACCGTGCCCTCTACCAGGCTAAGCAGAGTGGACGTAACGGTGTAACAGTTGCTTGTTGATGTAATTTAGTGAAGTTTACGCAACGACTATGTTAATGATTCACCTGCGCTGATA
>JAPHSO010000243.1 GCA_026193675.1 Gammaproteobacteria bacterium
GCAAGTCCAGCCAGCGCTCCTATAGAGACAGAGCCTAAATACCAGATTGGATTTAACAGACTGACATGGGTACCGAGCTCTTTCGCACGAGTTTCACACCACTCAAGATGATCATTCTCCTCCAGTGCAGCCCGCTCCATCTTTTCGCGCACCTCAGGCAACTTGGCGGTCAATGCCTGCCCTTGATAGAGCCCCTGCGCAGAGACCTCACCGGCATGATTAATTCGCATCAAGCGACCCGCCAACTCTCTTTCCGAATCGGTCAGTTCCGCTTCGGCAATATTTTCAGATGGATTGGGGCGTTCTGTCAGCTTTGGCTTTCCGGCGACAGTTCTCAGTGCCGTATCAAACTGAGTGACGATTTTATCGGCGAAGGTGAGGTGGCGCATAGGTGACTCTCTAGTTTTTTCTGATGAGCGATTTTAACAGTAATGAGATTGGGTGGATCACATCGATGCCCATATTTTCTCTATCCATTTCGGTGGAGAGATGGAGCATACATCCCATATTCTGACTCACAATCAGATCAATCCCTTCAGTACGAAGCCAGCGGAGAGATTCATATAAAAATTTTCGAGCATGCTCTGCATCACTCACCATATGGGTTCCGGATGCACCGCAGCAGCCATAGGTTGGTAGCTCTACCAGCTCCAGCCCCGGCAGATGATTGAGAAGCTCAAGCGTCTTATCAAAATTCTTTAACAAATTTTTATTGGTACATGGGCGATGCACAGCAACTCTAAGTTTCATTGGAGAAAAGCCATCCATCAACTCTTCTTTATAAGTGATAAGAAAATCGGTTAGCTCAGTGATCGGTAGCTCTTCCCCATCCTTTTCATTGAGTCTCGCCACACAACTGCTTGCGAGGCCGACAATATAATCTGCATTGCTTTTGAATAAAGTATTTTGGGTGGCCGCCCTTAAAGCGGTTCCCGTTTTCACATCGCCATTATGGTGGTGCATCGCACCGCAACAACCTGAGGGATGGTTGAGCCTCACGCCAAAGCCGAGACGGTTTAACAGTGATATCGCATCAATAACGGTCTGTTGATCAAATGTCTCTCCCATACAACCGCCATAGAGCAGTACCTCTCCTCGAGATCCTGAGATTGCAGGGTAATAATCCTTTAGACTCTCCGTTGAAATAAACTTCAACATTCCCTCTGCTGCCCGGTACTCCCCTCTTAACAGGCCACTGCCTCGCACCAGTTTCTGTATGCCACTGCCCCGATAGAATTTCAGTTTACTCCGCAGGCTCTGCATCTGCTTAGGCTCTGCAACAGCATCCATCAACTGATAAACCAACCCGCTTTGTTTTGGTTTTATTTCGTCTCGGGCTAGAGCGATGATCTCCCCATAGGGTACCTTTGATGGACAGACCGCTTCACAACTGCGACAAAGCAGGCAATGCTCTAATGATGCGAGATCACTTTTTTTGTGATCCAGCACGCCACGCATGAGTGCCTGAATCAAAACGATTCGTCCCCGGGGTGACTCACTCTCATTATTTTCAAGTTGATAAGTGGGACAGTGAGGCACACAAAGCCCGCACAACACGCACTGATCGCACCATTTAAGAATCTGTTGTCGATTTGTATCTATCATTTAAATGATCATACAGCCATCTGAGGCGACCCAGCAAAAATGATTAACGTATAATTACCAACAACACTAGCCACCTAAATATCACGGATCATTAAAATATGTCCTACTACAATCACCACATCTTTTTCTGCACCAACCTGCGAGAGGATGGATCGAGTTGTTGTGGCAGGCATGGTGCACAGAGGTTGCGTGACTATGCCAAGCGGCAATGCAAATCGATACCAAAGGAGAAAAATATCCGGGTTAATAGTGCAGGCTGCCTGAATCGCTGTGACAAAGGGCCCGTTATGGTTATCTACCCTGAGGCGGTCTGGTATAGCTACATCGACCAGCAGGATATTGATGAGATTATCGAACACCATATCAATAGAGGGGAGATCGTAGAGCGTCTACTCGTGAAAGATTAGGTGGCTACACCCTTATATTAAGGATAGCGCCGCATCAGATATTCACCCAACAGACCACGACCCAAATCAAAGTAGAAATATGGGTATATTACGCTTGACATTTATTAGCATTCCGCTATATTAGCATCTGTTGATTTGCTTACGAAGCATCTCACCAGACTCCTCCATCCTCCTTTGGTGGATTTTTAGGCGCGGCACCCTTCCCCCTTTAGCCGCGCCTTTTTTCTTTTTCTCTCCCATGTCAATATTTGCCGCTATTTCGCAAAATCCCCTTGTCATGTGTTAAATAGCTCCGTATAATCCCGCCTCTTTTCCGAATGATGCGCCGCTGAAAGGCTGCCCGAAAAAGCGCCCGATAATTTAGAGTAATACGATGATTGGAACAAAAACATTTAGTGCGAAGCCAGAAACAGTACGTCGCGACTGGTTTGTTGTAGATGCTGACGGCAAAACTCTGGGACGTCTCGCAAGCGAGATTGCCCGTCGTCTGCGTGGTAAGCATAAAGCTGAGTACACACCTCACGTTGATACCGGTGACTACATCGTAGTTGTTAACGCCGAGAAGATTCACGTCAGTGGTCGTAAAGAGACTGATAAGATGTATTACCATCACACAGGTTTCCCAGGCGGTATCAAAGAGATCAGCCTTGGCAAACTGCGTGATAAAGCACCTGAGCGTATCCTGCAAACTGCAGTCAAGGGCATGCTTCCTAAGAATCCATTGGGTCGCGCAATGTTCCGTAAGCTTAAGGTCTATGTGGGTCCTGAGCATGAGCACACCGCTCAGCAACCTCAAACACTCGATATTTAATTAAGGTTTATTAAGATGGCAGATATTCGTCAACTCAGCACCGGTCGCCGTAAAAGTTCTGCGGCACGCGCCTATATTGCAAAGGGCACCGGTAACATCATCGTCAACGGTCAACCGCTCGACACCTACTTTGGTCGTGAGACTGCACGTATGGTTGTTCGTCAGCCGCTTGAATCTGTCGAAATGCTCGATAAGCTGGATGTTACGGCAACTGTTAAAGGTGGCGGAAATACTGGACAGGCTGGCGCAATTCGTCATGCCATTGCCAGAGCTCTGGTTGCTGAGGATGAGACGCTTCGTTCTACCCTCCGTGCCGGTGGTTTCCTGACCCGTGATGCACGCCAGGTTGAGCGTAAGAAAATCGGTCTTCACAAGGCGAGAAAGCGTCCACAATACTCTAAACGTTAATTTCAAATTTATCGTTTATCCAAAAAAGCCCGCAAATGCGGGCTTTTTTTTATCCTAAATGTTTTTTACCCCCGCATAAAATATCCCCACCCATTTATGTGCTATTGACATTTCATCTTTTCTTTTAATTCAATGGGTTGCGCTCTATTTATGTGTTTTACATTTAAGTTAAGGCTTTAATTGGTTGAATAAAATCTGAATTTGTTCACACTATTATCAATTAAATCCACAAAAAAAGGGTTGCAATGAGGGTGAAACCTAGTCTAAAGTTGCTCCCGGCTCCAAAAGAGCCACAATTAATTAATTAATTGGCTTGGACTATTTAGATTAGTAGCTCCAAACTTACATTTAAAACTTAGAATTTCTAGGAGACTGGAAGAATGAAGAAAAATCTAATTGCAATCGCAATTGCTGCAGCAGTAGCTGCTCCTCTCACGGCACAAGCTGCTGTTAACCTGAGCGGTGACGCTGAGTTTGTTATGCAGCATACAGAAGCTGTAACTGGCGTTAGCGGTGGCTGGGCTGGTACCAACGAAGTTCGCGTTAAAATTGACGCAGACCTCGGTGGTGGCGTTGGCGTTCACGGCCGTATGCGTCTGGAGAATGGTGACAGCCATGCTACAACCCTGACTGGTGGCGCAAGCAACCAGGTCACTACCGACTATGCATACCTGACTGCTAAAGCAGGTCCTGCTTCTCTGAAAATGGGTGACCAGCTCGCCACTTGGGGAACTAAAGTATGGATCGAAGGCACTCTCAAGCAGAACCGTCTGGCTGCAGGCTTCAAGCCATCTGACGCACTGTCAGTAGGCGTTTTCCTTGACCCATACTACGATGGTGGTGAAGGTAAGCCACAGATCAACTTCAACGCACAGTTCAAGCTGAGCAACATGATGAAAGCTGGTCTGCTTTACCTCGGTAAGAAAACTATTACCACCGGTACAGATGTAGATGCAATGAACAACATCTATGTTAAAGGCCAGATGAGTGGTATCGTTTTCGGTTTTGAGAGTATGGACGCTGGTGGTGCAAGCCGCGCTAACTACCTGATGGCAGGTATGAAGGCTGGTGGTGCTAACCTTGAGCTGCATTACCTTGACGGTAAAACAGCAGATGCCGATTGGAGCCCAGTTGGCGTAATCAACGGTGACGCAAACCTTGCAGGTTCTTCACCTGATATCACTGTAATCACAGCTGGTATGAAGGCTGGTGGTATGGACATCACTGCTGGTATTGGTCAGGCAGCTACCGGTGCTACCGGCAGCACTAAAGAGAGCCTTGTTGGTATCGACCTAGGTAAGAAGATGGGTGCTGCTGACTTCAACTTCAGCTATGGCACATACAACAGCGCAAGCTCTTACGGCTTTAGCTTCAAGACCAAGTTCTAATCTAGTTTTTTAAACTACTTAGAATTAAAAGGGCACCTTCGGGTGCCCTTTTTTATTGCCCACAGGAA
>JAPHSO010000047.1 GCA_026193675.1 Gammaproteobacteria bacterium
CAAAGGTGTCGCTGAAGCGATGAAGGGCATTGCCGGTACAGATACTGCTGCCGGTAGCACCGACATTGAGATCAAGGCACCCGATATCGCTGAAAACGGTGCTGTAGTACCGGTCAAGGTTGATGCGCGTAAGGTCTCTGGCGTTAGCGCCATCGCCATTATGGCTGAGAACAACCCGACCCCACTGATTGCCAACTTTAAGCTGGGCAAGTCAACGCAGGCCTTTGTGTCGACCCGTATCAAGATGGGCAAGACCTCAAACGTCATTGCAGTGGTCACTGCAGCGGGCGGCGTCACCAGTGCTCGTAAAGAGGTGAAGGTCACTATCGGCGGTTGTGGCGGTTAATCCCACATCACTCTGGTATACATTCACAATTTGAACGAATAAATTTAGGAATACATCAAAATGGCTAAAAGTAGCATTAAGATCCGTGCAAAGATCAAAAAAGGTGCCTGTGAAGTTAAGGCGCTCATGAAGCACCCTATGGAGACTGGTCAGCGTAAGAACAAAAAGACCGGTAAGAAGATCCCTGCTCACTTCATTCAAGAGGTGAACTGCACTCACAACGGTAGCAATGTCCTCGCAGCTGAGTGGGGTGGTGCAATCTCTACCAACCCATATCTGTCGTTTATCTTTGATGGTGCATCAAAGGGCGATTCGATCACTCTTTCGTGGGTCGATAATCAAGGTAAGAAAGAGACTGCAACAGCAAAAATAAAATAATCACATCACTACAAAAGTGAGATTGTGAGGAGTAGAAATATGCGGAAAATTGCACTCGCAACTCTGGCGCTGTCCCTGATTGCAGGACTGCCCCAGATTGCACAGGCAAAAACACCGGCCGAAGATCTGAAGGATTTTCGTGCCTACTATATGAAGCGCTTTCCCGGCATCCCTCTTAATAATTACCAGGATGGTGTCTACGCTATCAATAGCGATGCAAAAGAGGCTTGGGAAAATATTGAAGAGTTTCCACCCTGGGAAGAGGGTTTTGAGATGGGAAAGAGGTTCTTCGATACCAAGTTTAAAAATGGAAAGAGTCTGGCTAGCTGCTTTAAAAATGGTGGTATGGGAATTCGCCAGGACTACCCAATGTTCGATAATAAGAGTGGAACCGTTAAAACACTTGAGGGAGAGATTAACGCCTGCCTTAAGAAAAATGGTGAAAAACCTCTGAAATTGAAAAAGGGTATGCTGGCTGCAGTCTCCGCATATATGGCCTCAACCTCAAATGGTAAAAAGCTAAATATTAAGGTTCCAAACGATAAAAAAGCTCTAGCGATCTATGCGCGTGGCAAGCAACACTTCTACGCCAAGCGCGGCCAGCTTAATTTCTCGTGTGCCAACTGTCACAAAGACAATGCCGGTAACATGGTACGTGCAGAGACTCTGAGCCCTGCTCTGGGTCATCTGACGCACTTCCCTGTCTGGCGTCTGAAGTGGGAGAAACCGGGCAAACCACTCTCTGGTTTCGGCACAACACATCGTCGTTTCGCTGGATGTAACCAGAATATTCGAGCTAAGCCTATGAAGGCTCAGGGAGAGGAGTACAAAGCACTTGAGTACTTCCTCACCTATATGAGTAACGGCATTAAGGTCAACGCACCTGCCAGTCGTAAATAATCCTAACCGATAATTGACGACAACCAACCCCTCCTCGGAGGGGTTTTTTTATGCCTACAGGACTGTATGGATGCAAGAGCAGTTGTCGAGCAGTAGCAAACTGCTATGAATATCAGTTAATATGCCAGCCTATTCCCATATATAATGCGTGGAATTGGTAGAGGTCGAAGATTAGGAGGCTGGTGATCAGCTATGGTCTTCTTTCACCCTTTAGCAGACATAATGGATTAAATAAATGGAGTTACTTATTTATGGGAGTTGTATTAGCTTTAATTCTTATACCTACCTTTCTTGCTGTGGCAGGACTGTCTGTTTTTATAGCTAATCGATGCGGTGGCCGTGAACAAACAATTCCAGAATCACGAAAGATAGAGCACCTAAATAATTTAGGATTTATATTTGCTATCCTTCTGACCATTTTACTCACATGGTTGGTTCCTGAAGATAGTAATCATGGATGGAATCAACTGATAGCACGAATTGCAGTAGTTATTTTTACCCCCCTCGTTGTCGGGGTAACTTTACTTTTCGTGCGATTTTTACTGAAATTCACAGATCCGCCAGCATTCGCATCAGGGATCTTGTTAGCTGCTATTGCCACACCTTTCGTAGTACCTTTTGCTTTCTGGTCTTACGATACTTTAACAGAACAGTTGGGCTATAACTCTCTTTGTAAGGATACCTTTCTCGA
>JAPHSO010000263.1 GCA_026193675.1 Gammaproteobacteria bacterium
GCCGGCGACATCCTCTCACCAATTGCGGTTCCGGGACACGACAACTCAGCGATGGATGGTTACGCTTTTCATGCAGACGATCTTCCCGGCGCTGAATCTAAAACAGTCAAACTGATCGGCACTTCACTAGCCGGAGCCCCCTTTGAGGGCCAGCTCAATCCGGGAGAGTGCATCCGTATCACAACTGGAGCAGCAATCTGTGAAGGGACCGGTTTTGTGGTGATGCAGGAGCAGGTGACGATTGATGGTGATCAGATCACCATTGAACCCGGCCATAAAATGGATGCGCACATTCGTCGTGCCGGTGAGGATATTGCCAAAGGTGGTGTCGTGTTTGGACGTGGGCAGAAAATAGGCCCTGCCGAACTTGGGCTACTCGCCTCTCTGGGCATTCCTGAGATTGAGGTGGTACGTCCGCTAAGAATTGCCACCTTCTCCACCGGCGATGAGCTCGCATCACTCGGACAACCTCTCGGCGATGGTCAAATTTATGACAGTAACCGCTATGCCCTCTTCGGCCTGATTAAAGAGTTGGGTGCCACCCATATCGACATGGGGATCATAAAAGACACCCGTGAAGCTGTCGCTGAAGCTTTTGAAGAGGCGGCCCAGATTGCCGATGTGGTGATCACCTCCGGAGGTGTCTCGGTAGGCGATGCCGATTTTGTGAAAGAGACCCTTGAACGGATGGGTGAGGTGAACTTCTGGAAGATCGCCATGAAGCCGGGAAAACCACTCGCCTATGGCAAAATTGGCAACGCCTGGTTCTTCGGTCTGCCCGGCAATCCGGTCTCCTCAATGGCCACCTATATCCAGATCGTACGCCCCAACCTTGAGTATATGGCGGGCCAGTCTGCAAATGAGACACTGCGTCTGAAAGTGAAAACCCTCGATCCCCTTAAGAAACGTCCCGGCCGGGCCGACTTCCAACGTGGTATCCTCAGTTACGAAGGGGATGAACTGGTGGTTCGCACTACCGGCCATCAGGGTTCTCATATACTGAGTTCTATGAGCCAGGCCAACTGCTTCATCGTTCTGTCAGCCGAATCGGGGTCGATTGCTGCTGGCGAAACGGTCGAGGTTGAGCCTTTTAACAGAACCATCTAAGAAGAAAAAACAATGCCAGATTTCGAATCTATAGAAGCGGAGATTGTTGAGGCGATAGAGGAGTCGGGTGAGCTGATCATCAGCCCCAAGAACCTCCCCACAACCATCCATATCCTGCCACTGTTCGACAGACCTTTCTTTCCTGCGCAGGCCTTCCCAATCATGATGGAGGAGGAGCCATGGTACGAGACGCTTGACGATATCGCCGAAAGCCCTCACCACATGGTGGGTCTAGTTCTGGTCAACGGTGAGCCCGGTGATGAACTGACACCCGATACCTTCAGAAAGGTGGGCAGTCTGGTTCAGCTCCACAATCCCAGCCGCTCCGATGGCAAGATGCAGTTTATCGCTGAGGGGATTGAGCGCTTTAAGATCGTAAAGTGGCTCTCCAAAAAACCACCCTATAAAGTGAAGGTGGAGTATCCCAAACAGGTCAAACGTAACAGCACCGACGAGATGCGCGCCTATGCGATGGCGATCATCAATACCCTGCGCGACCTGATGCAGCTCAATCCGTTGTATGCAGAAGAGCTTAAATATTTCCTCAACCGTTTTAGTCCAAACGACCCCTCCCCGCTTGCCGATTTTGCAGTGGGGCTCACCAGTGCCAGCGGTGATGACCTACAGCAGGTGTTGGAGCTATTTAGCCTAATACCACGCATGAAAAAGGTGTTGGTGCTTCTCAAAAAAGAGCTCAACGTTGCCAAGATTCAGAGCAAGATTCGAGAGCGTGTCGAAGAGCGCATCGATGAGCAGCAGCGCAGATTCTTCCTGCGCGAGCAGCTTAAAGAGATCCAGAAGGAGCTCGGCATTGAGAAGGATGATCGTACTGCCGAGATCGAACGTTTTCAGAAACGTCTGAAGACTCTCACACTCAGTGAAGAGGCGCAGAAGCAGGTCGATGAAGAGATTCAAAAGCTCTCCATGCTGGAGATCGGCTCGCCTGAATATACCGTCACCCGTAACTATCTCGACTGGATTACCGTCCTGCCCTGGGGTAAATCATCACGTGATCGTCTCGATCTACGCCGCGCCAAAAAGGTGCTCAACGAAGACCACGACGGACTCGATGAGGTGAAGGAGCGTATTCTCGAATTTCTCGCCATCGGAAAACTTAAAGAGCAGGTCTCCGGCTCTATCATTCTGCTGGTCGGCCCTCCAGGGGTCGGTAAAACCTCTATCGGTCGCTCTATTGCCAGAACTCTGGGACGCGAATTCTATCGCTTCTCTCTAGGTGGCATGCGTGATGAGGCCGAGATCAAGGGACATCGCCGCACCTATATCGGCGCAATGCCTGGCAAGATCATCCAGGCGCTCAAATCGTGTAAAACAGAAAATCCGGTCATTATGCTTGATGAGATCGACAAGGTGGGTGCCTCCTATCGCGGTGATCCTGCATCGGCCCTACTAGAGGTGCTGGATCCTGAGCAGAATGTCGATTTCCTCGATCACTATCTCGATCTCCGCTTTGATCTATCCAAGGCGCTATTTGTCTGTACCGCCAACCAGCTTGATACCATCCCCGGCGCACTGCTCGATCGGATGGAGTTGATTCAGCTCTCCGGCTATATCGCTGAAGAGAAGCTGGCGATTGCCAAAAACCATCTGTGGCCACGACAGCTGGAACGCAATGGGGTCAAGAATAGTCAGATTAAGATCACCGATGCGGCCATTCTCAAGGTGATTGAGGGCTATGCCCGCGAAGCGGGTGTGCGTAACCTGGAGAAACAGCTTGGACGCATTATCCGTAAAACTGGACGTAAATTTGCAGAGGGCAGAAAGGGGCCGATTCGCATCGGACCCAAAGTGCTCAGTGACTATCTGGGTAAACCCTACTTCGCCGATGAGGAGCTTATTAGTGGTGTCGGCGTGGTTACCGGGCTCGCCTGGACCTCTATGGGAGGGGCCACCCTCAGCATTGAGGCGACCAAGGTTCACGGCAAAACTCGTGGCCTGAAACTGACAGGCCAGCTCGGCGATGTGATGAAAGAGTCGGCAGAGATCGCCTACAGCTATGTCGCTTCTCATCTGGAGAGCTTTGGCGCCAGTGCGGAATACTTTGACGATGCATTTATTCACCTGCATGTCCCCGAAGGAGCCACCCCCAAGGATGGCCCCAGTGCAGGTGTAACCATGGCGACAGCCCTGCTCTCTCTGGCCAGCGGCAAGACCATTGACCGACCACTGGCGATGACCGGGGAACTGACCCTCACCGGCAACGTCTTCCCAGTCGGTGGAATTCGTGAAAAGGTGATCGCCGCAAGAAGAGTTGGCGTAATGGAGTTGATCCTGCCCGAAACTAATCGTAGCGATTTTGAGGAGCTCCCACCCCATATTCGCAAGGGAATTAAGGTTCACTACGCCAAAACCTATCGCGACGTAGCCACTGTCGTCTTTCGGTAAACTGCTAAAAGGTGTGGGGGCATTTTTCTCTCCCCCGCACCATCAATGCCACCCCACAAATTCAATTGCTTTCTGTAGTTAATTCCCTACACTGGCAAAGGACTTACATAGAAAATTGGGATAGCGAATTTCCTATCGTTCTTGTAAAGTATTCATCATAAGAATAACAACGATTCAACAGAATAATAAAATAGCTGTGGGTAGGACGAGGAGACAATTCATTGAAAATCAATCAGCCAGTTACTGATAACGAGGTAGAGCTCGACGAGGGGGCAACAATTCTCTCAACCACCGATCTCAAAGGGCAGATCACTTACACCAACGATGAGTTCATTAAAATCAGCGGATTTGAGAAGAGTGAACTGCTGGGTCAGGCTCACAACATGGTTCGCCACCCCGATATGCCACCCGAGGCATTTGACGATCTATGGAAGACCATCAAGGGTGGAAGCTCCTGGATGGGACTGGTTAAGAACCGCTGCAAAAATGGCGACTACTACTGGGTCGATGCATTTGCTACCCCCATCTCAAGAGATGGCGTAGTCAAAGAGTATCAATCGGTTCGCAGCAAACCGACCCGAGAGAGAATCAATCGCGCAGAGCAGATCTACAAAACGATCTCTGATGGAAAATTACCCTGGCAACTCAAACTTCCCCCGATTGGGCTCTGTGCCAAACTACTCGCTATGTTTGCTGTCGCCCTACTCCCCATGCTTATCTTTATGGTTAGTGATGATGTCGCCATTGGCGGTCTGGTCATCTCAACGGTGATCACTGCAATCATTGCGACTGCCGGTGTCTTCTATATTGCACGCCCACTGCACAATGCTGTTGAGGAGGCCTATACCATTTTCGATAATCCTCTCATGCAGCTGGTCTATACCGGTGATATGAGCGAAATTGGAAAGATTCAACTCGCCATGAAGATGCTCAAATCTGAGATGGGTGCAGTGCTTGGACGGGTTAACAACACGATTAAAACCATTGAAGAGACCTCTGAACACCTCTCGGCTTCTGTACAGCTAACAAAAATGGGGATTCAACATCAAGATGCTGAGACCGCAAACGTATCGGCTCTAATGGAGACCCTGTCACAGTCGGCCAATCAAATATCGGGCAACGCACACCAGGCGGCAGAATCAACCGCAGCTGCAAGTGAGGCGGCCATTGCCGGAAACAGCGTTGTGATGGATACCGTCAGCTCCATTCGTGAGTTGGCTAGTGAGGTCGATAACTCGACTCAGGTTATCAGTCAGCTTGAGCAACAGAGTAACAACATCGGTAGTGTGCTTGCGGTAATTCGTGGCATTGCCGAACAGACCAACCTGCTGGCGCTAAACGCCGCCATTGAGGCTGCCCGTGCCGGTGAACAGGGGCGTGGATTTGCGGTGGTGGCCGATGAGGTCCGTACTTTAGCTAGCCGCACCCAGGGCGCAACTGAAGAGATTCGTGAGATGATCGAGACACTTCAACAGGGTGCCCAGAAGGCGGTTGAGGTGATGGAGCTGGGTCAGGAGAAGGCACAAAAGAGTGTGGAGCAGGCCGAAGAGGCTGGGCGCTCACTGCAGGCCATTACTGAAGCTGCCAATACGATCAACACCATGAACAACCAGATCGCCACAGAGGCGGGGCAGCAGGGACAGATTGTTGAAGAGATCAATGAACTGGTCGCCACCATCACTGAGGTGAACGAGTTGACCGTCGATGGTATGGAGCAGACCTCTGCAACCAGCGATATGCTCAAGGGCATGGCCGAAAATCTGGAAAATATCACCAAGCAGTTCCGCAACCACACCCTTTCATAGGGCAGGCTGCTCTCCAGTTTGGATATGATGAAATCTGATAACATAATGGTGCCGTTATAGTTATCTAACCTCCACAACCAACCTGGCCGGAGCATCATGCCCCCTCTTCTATTCAGATCTCTACTCCTTAGCCTCACACTCATATCAGTGCTGTTGAGCGGAAGCGCTCTCGCCATGGAGCGGGAGGTGCGTATCGGCGTACTCAGCCATCGTGGCACCGAGGCGACCTTTAGAATGTGGAGTCCCACTGCCGACTATCTGACCCGGCAGATCCCCGATACAATTTTTGA
>JAPHSO010000172.1 GCA_026193675.1 Gammaproteobacteria bacterium
AAGCCCTTTAGTATATTGACGATTGGCAAATAGGGGTTCAACCTGTGCAGAGACCGTTTCCAGTTGTTGGGCCAGCTCTTTTTCAGAATCCTCGCATAGAAGATCCCTGTCATAGCGATCGGTAACAGATCCCTCGACCTTTCGCAGAATATTTCCAATACGCTTATTTGCTGCAGCAAGGCTTTCAGCTTCCTCAAGTTTCTGGAACTCAGCAACAGCAGCAATGCGTTGGTCAAGATCGAGCGGAGAGGTTGGGCGGAGTGCCATTACGGCATCAATGACCGTGTGGTGAACACCTCGATCCTGATAATAGGCGTTAACACGCTCAAGAATATAGTCTGTCGCCTCCAGGGCTACTGACTGATCAGCAAGATTCTCCAAAAGGAGTGCATCAGCATCATCAGTGAGCTGGTTTTTAAGGTTCTCTGAAGCGAGCTGGAGGAGCTGCTCCAGATCAAGATCAAGCTCCATTTCGATCATAATTCTCAAAAGGGCGAGTGATGCACGACGCAGTGCAAAAGGATCTTTGGTTCCGGTAGGTTTTTGGCCGATTCCAAAGATACCAATCAGGGTATCGATACGGTCAGCTATGGCGACGACTTGTCCAATCTTTCCCTGGGGAAGACTGTCAGTGGCATTACGTGGCATGTAGCACTCATCGAGAGCCTTTGCAGTCTCTTCACTGATACCCTCATTTTTGGCGTAGTAGTAACCCATCAATCCCTGAAGATCGGGAAACTCTCCAACCATTTCGGTCATTAGGTCACATTTAGAGAGCATTGCAGCCAAAGCGACCTGCTCTCTGTCTACATTGAGTTCAGAGGCGATAGCCTGCGACAGCTCCACAATGCGATCCGTTTTGTCTCGCAGGGTGCCCAACTGCTTTTGGAAGACTACCTTGGCAAGAGCGGCAAGATGCGACTCAAGAGAGTGTTTGCAGTCCTGCTCCCAGAAGAAGCGTGCATCGGAAAGTCTGGGGGTGATGACCCGCTCATTGCCGCGACGTACAACATCGGGATTACTGCTTTCGATGTTACTGAGGGTGATGAAGTTGGGTAGTAAGCACTCACTTTTGTCTACCATATGGAAGTATTTCTGGTGCCCCTTCATTGCTGAAATAAGAGACTCAGGTGGAACTTCAAGAAACTTTTTATCGAAGCTGCCAACAACAGCAGTTGGCCACTCAACCAGTCCGGTCACCTCATCAAGAAGGTTTTGATCGATTACCGCCGTGCCACCTGCGCTGTTGGCAGCAGCCTTCACCTGCTGTTCTATCAGGGATCTACGCTCAGAGTAGTCGGCGATAACTTTACCCTGCTCTCTAAGTGTTTCAACATAAACGGCTGGGCTGTCGATGGTAAGCGGTTCGGGACAGTGGAATCGATGGCCTCGAGTAACCCTGCCCGACCGCTGGCTCAATATTTCACAGTCGACCACATCCGAACCAAATAGTACCAGTAACCATTGAACAGGACGGACAAACTCTGACTCAAGGGCACCCCAGCGCATCCGTTTGGGGATAGGTAGCTTATTGAGAGACTCCTTAATGATGTTGGGAATAAGTTGATCGCTCTGTTCACCCTTTTGCTCCTCTCGATAGACGAGCCACTCACCCTTTGGCGTCTCAATTTTTTCGAGCTGTTCAGGGGTGACACCACAGGAGCGGGTAAAACCTTCAAGTGCTTTGGTTGGATTGCCATCAGCATCATAGGCCGCCTTCAGTGCGGGACCCTTTTTCTCAACACTGCGATCGGGTTGTGCGATGTCCAGGCCGTTAACAACAATGGCGAGACGACGAGGTGTTGCATAGCTGTTGACCTGTCCAAAATTGAGCTCTGCTCCCTTTAGGCCCTCAACGACACCACGAGTAAATGCATCAGAGAGTTTTTTCAGCGCCTTTGGAGGAAGCTCTTCGGTGCCGATTTCGATCAGTAGGTCACGACTTTCCATCACTTCTCTCCCCCACTCTTCTTTAGCATCGGAAATCCGAGATTCTCACGGGTTTCGTAATAGGCTTTGGCAACTGCGCGCGAAAGGGTTCGCACCCGTAAGATGAATCTCTGACGCTCAGTGACTGAGATGGCATGACGCGCATCAAGCAGGTTAAAGATGTGCGATGCCTTGAGAACCATCTCATAGGCGGGAAGAGGAAGCCCCTCATCTATAAGCTTACCGCTCTCACGCTCATAGAAATCGAACTGATCAAACAGCGTCTCAACATGTGCGTGCTCAAAGTTAAAGGTCGACTGCTCCACCTCATTTTGATGGAAGACATCACCATAGGTCACTTTTCCGGCAGGGCCATCGTGGGTCCAGACCAGGTCAAAGACCGACTCAACACCCTGAAGGTACATTGCTATACGCTCCAGGCCGTAGGTGATCTCACCGGTAACAGGACGGCAATCAAGACCACCCACCTGTTGGAAATAGGTGAACTGAGTCACCTCCATGCCGTTAAGCCAGACCTCCCAGCCAAGTCCCCAGGCACCCAGAGTGGGAGACTCCCAGTTATCCTCTACGAAACGAATATCGTGCTCCAGAGGATCGATACCCAACATCTTCAGTGAACCAAGATAGAGATCCTGAATCTCTAAAGGAGATGGTTTGATCACCACCTGAAACTGATAGTAGTGTTGCAGACGGTTTGGATTTTCTCCAAAGCGGCCATCTGTCGGGCGACGTGAAGGCTGCACATAGGCTGCAGCCCAGGGCTCAGGACCAATTGACCGCAGAAACGTAGCGGGATGGAAGGTTCCGGCACCAACCTCTAGATCCAGGGGCTGGAGGATGATACAACCCTGCTCTGCCCAGTAACTCTGCAGGGCAAGAATGAGTCCCTGGAAGGTGGTGGTGTCATAAGACATATCGGTCGCTGTGCTCAAGCTGCACCCTTAATAAACAGTAAAAGGCGGCATTATAGCGACATTTGTCGGGCTGTAGAACTTGTTGTAGCCAGGATCAGCGTTTAATACTAATAGCTCTAATCTTAAATGAAGTAGAATTACACCAATTCAGTATTAACATAATCAAATTTCATGACTCAACAACGCAAAGCAGTTGCCCTGATTTCGGGTGGCCTAGACTCTCTTCTCGCCGCAAAGGTGATGCTTGAGCAGGGTATTCATGTAGAGGGAATCAACTTCTACACTGGATTCTGTGTCGAGGGTCACACCCATGCGATTCGCAAAAAAGACAAGGCTAAGCCTAAACGCAACAATGCCCTTTGGTCGGCAGAGCGATTGGGTATTAAACTCCATATTATCGATATCGTTGAAGAGTACAAAGATGTGCTCATCAATCCCAAGCACGGTTATGGTGCCAATATGAATCCGTGCCTCGACTGTAAGGTCTTTATGGTGAAAAAGGCGTTACAGTGGGCAGAGGAGAACGACTTCGACTTTATTATCACCGGTGAAGTGGTTGGTCAGCGGCCGATGTCACAGCGTGCAGAGACGATGCCGATTGTGGCCAATGAGTCGGGAGCTGAGGATCGCCTGTTGCGTCCGCTCTGTGCACAAAACCTTCCCCTCACTCTGCCAGAGCGTGAAGGTTGGGTTGATCGCGACAAGCTATATGATTTCTCAGGACGTGGTCGTAAACCACAAATGGCACTTGCCGCTGAGTTCGGTTTTGAAGATTATGCCTCTCCCGCTGGTGGTTGCTGCTTTCTTACAGATGAGTCCTACTCCAAGAAGTTGGTCGATCTGTGGGAGTCACGTGGAAACCGTGAGTATGAGATGGATGACATAATGCTACTTAAGGTGGGACGGCATATCCGTCCCAATGAACGAATGAAGCTAATCGTGAGCCGTGAAGAGGGTGAGAACAACTTCATGAACGGCTATAAAAAGATCTACACTCACCTTTTCGCTAGCTCCCACCCCGGGCCATTGGCGCTGCTTGATGGTGATCCGACAGAGGAAGATCTACAGCTCGCTGCACAGATTGTTGCACGTTATGGTAAGGGGCGAACTGCTGACGAGGTCACTGTGGAGGCGCACACCATTGATGGTGAGGTACAGGAGCTGAAGGTGGCTCCACTCAATCCACATGAGATCCTAGAGTCATGGATGGTTTAGTGATGAAGTATGAACTCGATGCCCGTAGGCTCTTCTGTCCAATGCCGGTGATCCGTACTCAGGACAGGGTAGCCTCTCTCACAGAAGGAGATCTTCTTGAAGTGACCTGCACAGATCCTGGAGTGAAGAATGACATCCCTGCCTGGTGCAGGATTAATGGTCACGAGGTGGTCTCTATTGAAGAGAGCCGGGGTGAGATTGTTGTAACAGTAAAGGTAGGAAAGGGATGAGTCACGGACACCACCATCACCCTATCCAGCAAGAGGAAAATTCAGGTAGTGAGCGCCATCGTGCTATGCAACGGGTGACCCTGGTTGGTGCCGTGGTTAACCTGATTCTGGCTACGGTGAAGATAGTTATCGGTTATATGGGCCAATCCCAGGCGCTGGTGGCCGATGGTGTGCACTCAATCTCTGATCTGGCGACCGATGCCATGGTGCTGTTTGCCTCTAAGCACAGCAGTAAAGAGGCGGACGAAGATCATCCATACGGTCACGGACGTATCGAAACCGCCTTTACGGTTGCACTGGGCGCATTTCTGGTACTGGTTGCTATTGGTATTGCCTGGGATGCGGCGGAGCGACTATTCCATCCCGATGAGTTGTTGATGCCCGGCATGCTGGCGATGGCTGGTGCGGTATTCTCAGTATTAGCCAATGAGGGGCTCTACCACTACACCATGCAGGTGGCTCGAGAGCTGAAGTCGAACCTCCTTAAGGCGAATGCCTGGCACCACCGTTCCGATGCAATCTCATCAGTGGTGGTCATTATCGGTATTGGTGGCACCATGGCCGGACTGCCCTACCTCGATTCGGTGGCTGCAGTGGCTGTTGCATTAATGATCGCCAAGATTGGTTGGGATCTGGTGTGGCAGAGCGTACATGAGTTAGTGGATACATCGCTTGATCAGGAGCGGGTTGAAGAGATTCGTGTGATGATTATGGATATCGATGGCGTTGTACGTGTTCACGAGCTACGCACCCGTAAGATGGGAGGTGAGGCGCTGGTGGATCTCCATATCGAGGTAGAGCCACACCTGAGTGTCTCGGAGGCGCACTACATTAGTGAGTGTGTACGCCAAAAGGTGGTCGCAGAATTTGATGAAGTGCTCGATGTTCTGGTTCATATCGATCCTGAGGATGATGAAAAGGTGAAACCGAGTGCAGGTCTTCCTACACGCAAAGAGGTGGAACGTCAGTTGTGGCAGGTGTGGGCTGGAGAGGTTGATGTAGAGAAGATAGAGCGAATCACTCTGCACTATCTATCAGGAAGTATTGAGGTGGAGCTGCTAATGCAGGTTGAAGCGGCCGATGAGATCAGTGTGAAGCAGAGTTTGATCAATAAGGCGCTCACTATTGAGTGGGTAAAATCGGTTAAAATTTACCTAATCGCACCATAGTGGTGCGCAGCTAATATCGTCGCACTATTGTGGTGCGTCAAGGAAATCTCCCTTTGGCTGTATCCCTTTAAAGGAGTATGATGCAGCGCACTGTGCAGGGGTTCAGAGGTGATCTGCTG
>JAPHSO010000145.1 GCA_026193675.1 Gammaproteobacteria bacterium
AGTGCATCCTGTTTACCTACTAGCGGACCAAATGCTTTAAAACCCAGGGGTTTATATAAACGAGCCTGTCGAGTGGTGCCCGATATAACAGCAATGTCATAGCCTCTTTCAATAGCCATCTCGAATGGCTTTTTCATGATTCCGGTGAAGATAGCTGTATTTCGACACTCTTTCTTTACCGCTAATAGCCGATACTCAAGGATCGATTTAAACGGTGGTAGATAAGACTCAAGATTCTCGAGTTTACCATCAAGAGATAGTGGTCTTTTTGCTCGTAAGGCAATCATACCAAGCACCTCTTCTCCAATGATACAAATCACATAGCTATTTTCCTTGTGTTACTTATCTATAAGGCTACGGCTCTCATTTTGCTGGTGCTGAGGCATTTCATCCACAAATGTTTGATAATTAAGTTCATGAATCTGCTTAAACTCCCAAGCCTCTGAAGCGACCTTAAACTCCATTAATGTTCTATTTGGCATTTTATATCCCTGTCTCCTTTATTCGTTACGCAATACATATCTGAATCCGTCACTTTTTAAATCCCCCCTGTTTTAGAAAATGTATTGATTGCTCGATGACCACTCTATTGTTCATCATAAAGGGATGCGTCACAGGCAATATTAAGTGATCCGACATTCCATTAATCATGGTATTTTCGACTGAAACCTTACCATCATTGGGTTTGGGCAACATTGTAGACAGAATAGGATTAATGCTATGTGCTCCTGCGATTATTCCTGTCTCAAAATTTACAGAGCCCAGTCTTTTAGGAACACTCTTTTCCTTTGTTCCCAGCTGCATACCTGCAGGACCGTTAAGTATTTTGAATCCAGGATAACGTCGGAGCTTATCGACCACCTCACTTCCCTTATTTGGCGGACCTAACATAACGACACGACCCATATTTTTAATTGCATACCTATGCAGATAATCCCGAACCAGAATTCCCCCCATTGAATGTGTTACAAAATGAACTTTACCTCCTTTCGGACATTTAAGTAGAGCTCTTGTAATCGTATCCTGCGAAAGCTTTTCAATACAGTATCTGGTTGATGGATAATCTTGATTAACCGTGACAAAACCTGCCTTTGTTAAGGCTTGTTCAATTTCGGAGAGTGAGCGAGCATTGCGGTTAAGGCCATGGAGAAGTATGACGCATTCGTTCATTCCAACATCCTCAATTCACTGAAGTTAAGTTTATCCGTTCTCGTTTTTTTGATTAATTCAATATCTCTTAGAGTTGTATAGAGTACCCCACCAACTACTCCGGCAAGATGAACACTTGGAACGCCAGGCCATGCAGTATCTGTAAACAGTGCCTGACCAAGATTAATTTCAACTAGAATCTTTCCCAAAATAGAGACTCCGGTTATTAAAATTGCTAATGCAGTAAAGTCCATTTTCTTACTATTTGAACTATTATTTCCTTGCCGCTTCGGCTTTTTCAAGTCAAACCACAACTCAATCAGAAACACGGCCAACAAGGTATTCAATATTCCTGACAGTCCACAGTAGTAAGTCAGTTCAGGGATACCCCATATCAGCCAGATGTTAACTGCAAATAGTCCCGTAACAGTTGCAGTCATAAATTTAGTAAGTCCACGTTGTTCCAGCAATGCTCCTATAAGAAGTAGTGCAAAGATATCCCAAAATGCATGCTCACCATCACTGTGAACAAAGTGACCACTCACTAATCGCCACCATTCACCATGAATAATCGCTTCACGGTCATATGTTAGAAGTTCAGGTGCTGCACCAAAACTTAAAAAGAGGCCAATGGCCACGAGGGCCATCAGCAGAGTAAGGCGCGGTAGCATTTCACTACCGCGCAGAATTAATGAAACATAACTCATACTGTACCCTTCTCTTCATTACGCTTACCGAAAAGAACAGGTAACAAAGGTAGGAGCATGAGCAGAGACCAAAAATCAACAGCGCCACCACCTCGATGACCGGCACGTGGTGCAGAGTACATTGGCTGATGACTATCGACTCGACGCGATGTCACTGGTGTAGCTGCACGCTGATTCTGTGAACTCTTTTCCACAGCATTGCGCTGTTGGTTACGACGCTCAATGTTACGAGCGGCAAACTGCTCATCTCGCATCACAACCATAGAGGTATAGTCACTAACCAGACTGTACTCCAGGGCCAGATCCGTGGCCGCTTGTTTCAGGTCGACCTTTTCACCAAAATCTTCCATCTCAGTTTGCATCTGCTCAATTGATGCATAGGCCCACAGTCGTTCGAGCTCTGGGTGCTGATCACTCTTATCAGGGAAGGTGAAGTTGGTCTGATAGCTCTTTGGTTGCCCAGATACTTTTCCACTCACCTCTACCTGAGCGAGGCCATCATCCCAGTAGTGGCCCATCAAGATCAGTTGCTCACCATGATAGAGGCTGCCAATCTCTTTTGGAGTGACATCTGTAGTCTTTATGCCCTTAATCTTGACCTTAACACCATGTAGGGCCTGATGGGTAACCTTGCTTGTAGCTGCAAGGATCTGACCAACGATATCATCGCTATTTGAGATACTAACCGCGAATCCGTTAGAGGCTTTTGTCATTGCCTCAAGCATCGGGCGGTTGGCGCTGTTACCCATGATGAAAGTAAATAAACGGGCATCCACCTTTTTGAGCATCTTAATGAACATGCGCTGTTTGGTTTCACCAACATTTGCCACACCATCCGTAACTAGCACAATAGCACTGGTACGATCAGCCTCTAGTGAATCAAGCCCCAAACGCAGACCAGAGTATAGATTTGTACCATTACCGGGCTGTACAGCGCTAACCTCCTGACTGTAACGCTGTACATTTTCATGCGTTGCGTTGACGTAACCGTTGGTTAGCTCACGTGCACTGTTATTGAACAGCACGATACGGAAGCGATCATTAGGGCGCATTTTGCCCAGAGCTCGTTGCACGCCATCAGCCAGGGTGGCATATTTTCCAGACATAGAACCTGAAATATCCAGCACAAAGATCCAGTCACTACCCTCTGTAATAGGCTGTAGATCGTCCCCAGGTGTAAGAGTGAGCATGAACGTTCCACGTTTCGCGTTGTCTGGTTTATAGGTAACCAGATCAACACTTCCAGGAATCCCATCCTGATGACGCCAGTAGACGATCAGATCCTTCTCCAGAACAAAGGCTGGCTGCAGGCTTTTTGAAGTCTGAGTACCCTCTTCTGCTACTGAATTACTATTGCCCAGATTTACCTGCCACTCATCACGATTGATCTGCTGAATTACGGCCTGTGGTTGATTGGGCAGACGCAGCGCATCAATGGGATAGGCTGAACGCATCTTCATGTCAAAACTGAAGCTATTGCTGACCTTATCATTTGCAGTCCAGAAGGCGAGCTTTTGCTCATCCACGCCCCCCTCTTCTAGTGGGTAAACGTAACGGCCGATACCTGTGTCGACAGATGTCGTCTGCATGTAGACCAGACGGATTCGAGTATCTTGGCCAGCCCGAACTGGACTGACACTAATATCGAAGGTTTTGTAACTATCCTTCTCTGTTATTCCCGCATCACGCCCAGCCGCCTTTTCCTCTTCATATACTCTACGCGCCTCTTTCTTCTCAAGAACTTCACCAATAACCGGCTTGCCGTCGATCCACATGGTGAACTCAGACACTGCACCATGTTTGGGAACTGGGAACGAATAGATAGCCTCAAGATCTCTGCTGTGCGGATTGTGGAAAACCTGCTCCACAGTGGTGATGGCATAACCATCCTCCACCACGACAGAGACATGATGGTCTTTTATATTCAGAGCCGGCAAGCTGCCATCAGTCGGAGTCAACAGACCTGCAGCCTGGGTCAGGCCTCCCACAAGCAGTGCTGCTGTTACTACCACAATACGCCACCCTTTATTAAACAATGTAGACAGATTCATCTCACTTCTCCTTAATTGAACGCTGTTTAGTTTAAGCGCTTTAAAACTCCGCCAGCTGCGGAGGGTTATATTGAACGGTGTTCAGTTATATTTATAGCACTAAATTGAACAGCGTTCAATAGTGAGGTATTATTTATTTCAAGATATCCAAACAGAGAAGAGAGAACATGGCACGTCGTAGTGATCACAGCCGGGAGGAGATTCGCCACTTGGCACTAGATGCCGCCGAGGAGATTATTGCCAGCGATGGTTATAAGGGACTATCTGCACGCAAGATAGCAAAGGCCATCGGCTATACCGTCGGCACACTCTATCTGGTATTCAAAAACCTTGATGATCTGATTATTCAGGTCAACGGGCGTACCCTGGATAATCTATACGATTGGCTGACTGAGCGACACGGAGACAGCATGGATGGACATCAATCCCTGTTATCGCTAACCAGAGCTTATATTGATTATGCTGAACAGGAGTCGCCACGCTGGAACCTGTTGACTGACTATGTTGTCGAGAACGGTCAGGAGCTACCCGATTGGTATGAGGCAAAGCTGGGTAAAGTTTTTGGTTTGGTAGAGCACTCATTGGCGGAATGCAATAGTCATCACGATGACCTGACAATGCGACGGGCGGCAAGGGTACTTTGGGCAGGGGTCAACGGAATCTGCATCTCAAAGATTCGTCACCGTTTCAGTCTAGCTGGCGGACAGAGTGCCACCGAAATGGCAGAGATGTTAATTGATACTTTTCTGAGGGGATTTTCACAGCAGTAACTGCGTATCATTTATTGCCAATTACTGCGCCGTATAAGCAATATTCACTTTTGTCGTAGAACTGCTATATTGGCTCAATCACAATGATGTGATTCTGAAGAATTAATAACTATCAAGGAGAAGAGGCGGTTTGGTTAAGGCAACTCGTTTCTACAAAATAATTTCAGCCATATTGGCATTTGTGTTGTGGGGCAGTTGGGCCTACTACATCAATTCAGAGGCCTCTCATAACGTAGGCATTATATCTGGAGTGATACAAGGAAGTGCGAGCTTTCTTATTACACTCATCATGGTCTTAATGGTCGAATATTTTTATAGGCTGTTTATGGATGCTCAATTCATAATAATAATTTCGTCCGCCATTACAGTCAGCATTACAACGATGTTTCTGGTGACTGTTCACTATCTTGTCGGTACACCTCATATACTCTTTACAATTTCTCCAGCAGTGACTGTGGCCCTTCTATTCTGTCTATTTACTGCATACAACATAAAACAAAAATCGATAAGAAATAACTATGAACAATGAAGCGAGACGTCCTCTTAAGGTAAGAGAGGTTAATATCATTCAGGCAACAGCAAGATACTTGAGTGAAAAAAATATAACGCCTAATCAGATCTCCATCACAAGCATCCTGTTTGCTACGCTGGCTGCAATATCACTATTTTTCTATCAACAACAAGGTGAGTGGTGGCTTCTGCTCATAGCTGCGCTATTTATCCAGTTTCGACTGCTTTGTAATCTATTTGATGGCATGGTCGCCGTTGAGGGTGGCAAACATACCAAATCAGGTGAACTATTTAATGACATCCCCGATCGCATAGCAGATCCACTAATTTTGGTGGCCAGTGGTTATGCCATTAGTCATGTCGACTATGGGATAGAGCTGGGATGGATAGCAGCAATTCTGTCTGTAA
>JAPHSO010000230.1 GCA_026193675.1 Gammaproteobacteria bacterium
CCCTATCCCGTTAGCTTGGGGTCGGAGTCGACATGGGCATTATTTCAGTATTTGTGGAGGCCTCTCTTTCGGATGTTAACCCTGAGCGTCAGGTTGGTGCGACTCCGACCCCTCTCAATTAAAATTGGCCATCAGCTCCTTGGGGAGCTGGTCATCACGTTGCTCTTTAGTGGTCGGATCGACAAAGCTGAGGCTGTAGGCGATTAGCTGTAGATCTTCACCATCTTCTTTCTCACCATAGAGGCGATCCCCCCCATCGGAAAACCGGTCTCTGCCATGTGGCGACGGATCATCAGGAGGGTTGATATTAGTACGGGGTCGGAGTCGACATGGGCATTATTTCAGTATTTGTGGAGGCCTCTCTTTCGGATGTTAACCCTGAGCGTCAGGTTGGTACGACTCCGACCCCTCTCAATTAAAATTGGCCATCAGCTCCTCGGGGAGCTGGTAATCACGTTGCTCTTTAGTGGTCGGATCGACAAAGCTGAGGCTGTAGGCGATTAGCTGTAGATCTTCATCATCTTCTTTCTCACCATAAAGACGGTCACCTACCACCGGAAAACCGGTCTCTGCCATATGGCGCCGGATCTGGTGTTTACGACCACTCTCAATCTTAATTTCCAGAAGCGAGCGCTCCTGTTCACTGTCGTAGCTGAGCAGAGAGGCCTTACTGGTTGCTGTGCGGCCATCGATTTCGTTGTTGATGGTGCGCGGGTAGACCCCGAAATTGCCATGCACGATGACACGGTAGCGTTTGTCGATATCGCGTTTTTCAAAGAGGGCTGCCAGCGCCGCTGCCGAGCTCTTTTTGTGAGCCACTAAAATGAGACCACTGGCGGCACGGTCGAGTCGATGGACGATAAAGGCGGGGCGCTCTGGCAGTAGATGTTGTTCAGCCCAGCGGTTGATGGTGCAGTGGTCGCTCCACTTGGAGCCCTGTGACAACATGCCATAGGGTTTGTGCCAGATGGAGTAGTCGCCCTCATCAGCAATAAGTGTGGCTGTGGGTGGTTCAACTGCCAACAGATGTTCATCATAATAGAGGTGCAGAGTATCGCCGACGTTGAGCTGTTTTTTAGCGCGACGTAGCCGTTGGGTATGACCCTCTTTTCCCTCCTTTCCGGCATGGGTGAGCCACACCGCCCCCTTCTTCATCGCATATTTGATGCGCTGCTTTGAAAGATCACACCGGTCGGCAATTTGATCGATGGCGACCATATCGCTATCTTGGATCTCAATATGAATTTCTAATTTTTCGGGCTGAGAGATGAGTGACATTGAAGAGGGCGACCATTTGCAACAAAGTGGATTGAATATTTCAGAGTTGATGC
Organism: Gammaproteobacteria bacterium; assembly: GCA_026193675.1. Lineage (GTDB taxonomy): Bacteria > Pseudomonadota > Gammaproteobacteria > Thiohalomonadales > Thiohalomonadaceae > JAOTST01. Next base: position 1,332 of record JAPHSO010000230.1, read on the forward strand.
AGTTTATACAGGATAACGGTGAACAAACAGAGTACTTTTTCAAAGAGGGCTGCCATATCACCGAGCTACTCAACAGCCCAGAAAATCCAGAGATATCGGTCGCCAGGGCGCGAGTTGAGCCGGGTCAAACCACTCGCTGGCATCGCCTGACCGATATAGCAGAGCACTACCTGATTGTTGAGGGGAGAGGATTGGCCGAGGTGGGTGAAAAGTCTGTTTATGAGGTCAGCGCCGAAGATGTGGTGGTGATTCCGGCCGGGGTGCGCCAGCGCATCACCAATACAGGAGAGGTTGATCTGCTTTTTCTGGCCATCTGTACGCCACGCTTTGTACCTGAGGCCTATCATGATATTGAAGCGGAGCTTGATTAGCGGTCGAACATCTCCATATTTTCAGTTGGCCACTGGTATAATCGTCGCCCGGCCTAATATATGACCTCCAAATTGATTCGAATCAATGACTGAAAAGTCGAACTACATTACCGTTGAGGGTGAGCAGTATCTGCGTGCCGAGCTCAATTTTCTCTGGCGTACCAAGCGTCCCAAGGTGACTCGTTCAGTCTCTGAGGCGGCTGCTCAAGGAGATCGTTCGGAGAATGCCGAGTACATCTACGGTAAAAAGCAGCTTCGTGAAATCGATCGTCGGGTTCGCTTTTTACGTAAACGGCTGGAGCAGCTGCAGGTGGTTGATCGGATCCCGGATGAGCGAGATCGGGTCTTCTTTGGCGCCTGGATCACCCTTGAAGATGAGGATGGTCAGGAGAGTGAATTTCGTATTGTCGGCCCAGACGAGTTTGATCCGAAACGGGGCTGGTTTAGCATCGACTCACCGATGGCTCGTGCACTATTGGGCAAGGCGATTGATGATGAGGTGACCGTTAACCTGCCCAAGGGTGAGGCGACCTACTGGATTGTCGCGGTGAGCTACAGCGGTGATGCAAGCCAGCCTTTTGTTGAGCCTGACTGGGCTTAGAACTATTTATAAAATATGCCTGCAAAATACGACATCAATAAAGCCGAACAAGTGATCACCATCAGTTGGGAGGGTGAGGCTAACAATTATGAGTTTATCGAGGCACTCAAGAAATATCAGAGTGATATCAGAGGCAACTCTGAGTATGACGATTTTAATGAGCTGCTCGACTTTTGTGGGGTCAACGGCTCTAAGTTGACCTCGAAGGGGCTACTGCATGTGGCCCAAATGGCCGCAAAAACAGATCGAAAAGAGCATCCGATCAAAATGGCGATTGTGGTGAATACCATCATTTCCCACGGCTTTGCCAAAATTTACGAAACCTATCGTCGTTTTAATCCGCGCAATAAAAAAATTGTGCGTATCTTCCGAAGCAGGAATGAGGCATTGAGCTGGTTAAAAGCCAGATAGCTATTTGTTAGAAGTCGAGCCTCTACTCAATCACCAACATCAGATCTCCGGTCTCTACGGTCGCCCCCTGCAGCACAACCACCTGAGTCACCATGCCATCACGTTCGGCATGGAATGTGGTCTCCATCTTCATCGCCTCAAGTACCAGTAGTTTGTCGCCCTTTTTGACCTGATCGCCATTGGTGACATGCACGCTCACCACCATACCTGGCATGGTGGCTCCGATATGGGCCTGGTTGTCGAGTTCGGCCTTGGTACGTTGGTGGACTGAATCGGCCAGTGAGCGATCGGTTATCGATACTTCACGGGGTATACCGTTGACCTCGAAGAAGAGTGGGCGTGTGCCATCAGGCTGTTCATGCCCTTCGGCAACAAACTTGATAATGGCCGACCTACCTTTGCTGATCTCAACTGAGACCTCTTCATCCGGTTCAAGTCCATAAAGGAAGACCGGCGTTGGAAGCTTACTGGTATCTGAATAGTCACTTTGGTGTTGGGCAAACTCCTCAAATACTTTGGGGTAGAGCAGATAGGAGATGAGCTGCTGCTGTGTGGGCTCAGTGCCCATCAGCTCTAATAGTGTCTCTTTGGCCTTCTCAAAATCGGCAGGTTCCAGACTATCACCAGGACGTCCGACCATCTCTTCCCGACCATTCAAAATTCGCTGTTTGACCGCTTCAGGGAAACCACCGATGGGATGTCCCATCATGCCGCCGATGAGATCGATTACCGATGCAGGAAAGTCGTGGCTCTGCTTTTCATCAAGTACATCGGCAGCGGTGAGATTATTGGCAACCATAAACAGAGCCATATCCCCGACCGCCTTAGAGGTTGGCGTCACCTTGATAATGTCGCCAAACATTCGGTTAACTTCGGCGTAGATGGTGCAAATCCGCCGCCACTGATCGGCCAGTCCCAATGCGCGTGCCTGTTGATAGAGGTTGGTGTACTGACCCCCGGGAATTTCATGATCATAGAGATCGGCGGTGGCCGGTAGTGCAGGACTCTCAAACGGGGTGTAAAACTCACGGGTCGAGCGCCAGTAATCGGCAATGCTGTCGAGATTATCTGGATTGAGTGTGGTATTGCGTTCACTAAACTGGAGCGCTTCGACCAGGGTATTAAGATTGGGTTGTGAGGTGCCGCCAGAGAGGGGTGCTAACGCCGCATCGACAATATCGACCCCGGCATCTGCTGCCGCCAGAATTGATGCCGCAGCAATACCTGAGGTGTCGTGGGTGTGGAAGTGGAGCGGGATCCCCACCTCCTGTTTGAGTGCAGAAATCAGCTGGCGGGCCGCCTCCGGTTTACACAGTCCAGCCATATCCTTAATCGCCAGAATGTGGGCACCCATCGACTCAAGCTCTTTGGCGAGATCGATATAGTATTTGAGATCGTATTTGGTACGCTTCGGATTGAGCAGATCACCGCTGTAGCAGATCGATGCCTCACACAGTGCACCCGATTCAAGCACCGCCTCCATCGCCACCCGCATATTGGGTGCCCAGTTGAGGGCATCAAAAACGCGGAAGATATCGATGCCGCTGGAAGCGCTCTCTCTGATAAATTCCTTCACCAGATTATCGGGGTAGTTGCTGTAACCGACCGCACTGGAGGCGCGTACCAGCATCTGAAACAGGATATTGGGTGTCGCTGCACGGAGCTCTTCAAGTCGCTGCCAGGGGGACTCTTTCAGAAAACGCATGGCGCTATCAAAGGTGGCACCGCCCCACATCTCAAGTGAAAAGAGTTCGGGAGTCAGCTTGGCATAGGCGTCGGCGATATTGAGCATGTCATGGCTACGCAGGCGGGTTGCCAGAAGTGACTGATGTGCATCACGCATGGTGGTATCGGTGATAAACAGACGTGGCTGCTCGGTGAGCCATTTTGAATATTTTTCAGCGCCAACCGTTTTAAAAAGATCGCGACTGCCCATCGGAATAGCGGTATCTGCTGCGATGATTGGTGTTGCTGCAGGAACCCTGCGAGCGGCCCTTTCACGGCCAGCAACCAGATCATTACCGTTGACGATAGTTTCGCCGATAAAGCGTAGTGTCTTGGATGATTGATCCCAGATCTCAGGTAGTTTGAATAGCTGAGGGCTTTCATCGATATAACGGGTGGTGGTGCCGCCGGCGATGAAATGTTCATCGTTGAGAATATTTTCAAGAAAGTGGATGTTGGTCTTCACCCCGCCAATGCGAAACTCATGGAGAGCGCGGCGCATTCGTTTGATGGTGTCGATAAAGCTGCGCCCACGTGCAGTCACTTTAACCAGCATCGAGTCGTAATAGGGATTGACCACCGCACCCTGATAGGCGTTTCCGGCATCGAGGCGTATTCCAGGGCCGCCACTGGGCCGGTACTGAATCAGGCGCCCATAGTCGGGCATAAATTTGTTGGTGGGATCCTCGGTGGTGATACGACACTGCACCGCAAAGCCGGTGGTGGTGATTTCGTCCTGATTGCCCAGACCAATCTCCTCAGATGAGAGCGGTAGGCCTTTGGCAACCAGAATCTGGCTCTTGATCAGGTCAAACCCGGTCACCTCTTCGGTCACAGTATGCTCGACCTGAATACGTGGATTGACCTCTATAAAGAAAAACTGGTTGGTGTTGGTATCGACCAGAAACTCTACCGTACCGGCGTTGGAGTAGCCCACCTCCCGACCGATGGCGAGGGCCGCCTGATGGAGATCGTTTTGAATCTTTGAGTCGAGTTCTGGTGCGGGGGCAATCTCAACCACCTTCTGGTGACGGCGCTGCACCGAGCAGTCGCGCTCAAACAGATGCACCAGATTGCCATGCTGATCCCCCATGATCTGCACCTCAATATGGCGTGCATGTTCAACAAATCTTTCGACAAAGATATCGGGGCTGCCAAATGCGCTGAGCGATTCACTCTGAGCCTCTGCAAAGGTGGATAGAAAGTCTTCGGCACGGGTGACGATACGCATACCTCGCCCACCGCCGCCATGCGCAGCTTTAAGAATAACTGGAAAGCCGAGAGAGCTTGATAGTTCAAGTCCCGTCTCGCCATCTTTGAGCGCCTGGCTTGAGCCTGAGGATACCGGTATCCCTGCCTGCGTTGCGATCTGACGCGCGCTGGTCTTGTCACCCAACTTCTCTAACGCCTCAACAGAGGGGCCGATAAAGATGATGTCGTTTTTGGCGCAGGCTTTGGCAAATGCCGGATTTTCTGACAAAAAGCCGTATCCGGGATGGATGGCATCGACCTCATGCTCTTGAGCGATGTCGATAATCTCTTTGATGTCGAGGTAGGATTTTATCGGCTCCCCTTCAGGGCCGATCTGATAGGCCTCATCGGCCATAAAGCGGTGTAGTGCGTAGCGATCTTCGTGGGTGTAGATGGCGACCGTCTCAATCCCTAACTCCTGCGCTGTTCGAAATATCCGTATCGCAATTTCGCTACGGTTGGCAATAAGTAGTTTCTTAATGGGTCTCTCTGTAACCATGAATCAGATGTCTCTTCAGCCATTGAGTGGGTCACTGACTATATCCCTAAAATTGAAATAGGTATAGCTTGCGAAAAGAGAATTAAGTTTCTTAATAATCTATATTAATTTAAGTGTGCGAAGCCTGTTGATGGTGGCTGCCAATTCAAACAGTCGCGGCATTGCCAGAGTGCCAGAGATGAATGGGGGAAGGGTATCGAGCCCCCTGTTTTCAACATCCTGTAGAAGCGCACTGAGCGCCTCAATAATATCGACAGGCTGTTCAGAATCGTTGGATAATCTCTTATATAGATGGCTGATGAGATAACCGATGGCGGTGAGTTGACCATTATCGGCGAGCTGTTCAATCGCGCTTAGATCGATCTCATTTGGACCATAACGGAGCAGTCGCCTGTCGATCGCCTGCACCCGTTCACGCTTGTTGCGGTAGCGGGGATTGATCGATTGGGCGAGGAGATGACGTGGATTGTTGACCTGCAGAGAGGGAAACTGAGCATCCTTTGGGATGACATCATGAGCAAGCTGATGGGCATCAATGGTGACATCCCCAGCAATGTAGTTGTTCATCATGATCACTCTGTCCGCGACACCAAAGTAGTCCCCGGAACCACCCATAACCATAATTACCGAGGTTGCACACTGCTGGTGAAGATCATGAATACGGTGGAGTAGTGGGGTGATCGGTTCGCACTCCTTTGAGACCAGCGCCTGCATCCGTTCGTCACGAATCATAAAGTTGGTGGCTGAGGTATCTTCATCAATCAGCAGGGTCTTTGAACCGGCTGCCAGCGCCTCCATAATATTGGCCGCCTGAGAGGTGCTACCACTGGCATCCTGAGTTGAAAATTGGTGGGTATCTCTCTGCTGCGGCAGGTTGTTGATAAAGGGAGAGATATCGATGCCGGTTATGGCTCGACGATCCTCTGCACGTATCTTCACAGCAGTGGGATCACTCACCACCTGCTCACGACCATCACCCGGAAGATGGTCATAAACACCGCGTTCAATGGCATGCAGCAGGGTCGACTTACCATGAAAACCACCACCGACAATCAGCGTCACCCCGTGGGGTATTCCCAGGCCACGCACAGAACCAAGGTGCGGTGTCTGTAGCTCAATGGCGAGTGATGGGGGAGTTTGAAAGGGGACTGCATCGGGCAATGGCCGCTCATCAATACCACTCAGTCTTGGCAGAATGGCACCATCAGCGATAAAGGCTGATAGTCCGTGAGCAAACAGTTGGCTACGAAGTGCCTGCTGATCTTCAACCGAATTGATATGTTTTTCTACCTGAGTCAGCCCTTGCTGAAGTGGTGCAAGGGCTGTGGTAACCACCAAAGGTATCTCATCAAACAGCATGACGAGCGCCTGTTGCGCATTGACCGAACGGCCATCCGCCGGGAGTGAAATTTGAATTCGCACTTCGATATTGCCATCACAAACCAGCACCGCATTTCGCTCTAGAACCTCCTGACCATAACTGGCGATGGTGACTTCACCACTGCGTCCTGAGCCACGTTTTCCTTTAACCTTACTGTGAATAGCCCGAGCAAAGCTACGACCAATGAAATCTTCCAGGGCTACTGTTCGGCAACGGTTACTGAACAGTGAATCTGGAATCTTAACGGTATCTGAATTGATGAATAGTCGACAGCGGGAGGGATCGGCGAAGGGATCCCCCTGTACATGATCGATACGTAGCAGGTAGTCGGGAAACTGAAAATCCCCCTCAAGCGTTTTATAGGCCTTATAACCACGCTGGTCGATCATCTCAAGTTGTTGTCGTAACTGTTCCATAAAATCGTTACCAGAAAATGAGTAGCTCTATCTATATATGGTAGTCAAAGTTTTCGAGGTTTGCCTGAAGTTTGCTTAAAGTAAGTTCAACTGTGCCTGCCGATGTTGTGTCGATCACGATGGCGGTTTTCAGTTCATCAGCATCAAGCGGTTGATAGTTGTCCTGTTGATTTAGCAAAACATCTACATCGGCCTCGGATGCATCATCTCCCGCAATGGCTCTCTGAGTGACACGCTGCTTGAGGGTCTCAAAAGGGGCTTCAAAAACCAGAATTGTAAATGGGACATCAAGCTCCTGGGCCAGATCACGAAAATGATCGCGCTCGCTCCGTTTGAGGAAGGTGGCATCAACAATAACTGGATAGCCCCCCTTGATAATTGCAGTGGAGAGTTCGATAAGTCGTTGGTAGGTGCGCCGGCTCGCTTCATGGGTGTAGATATTCAGGTCACCACTCTTGGCCTCGGCGGTAAGTTCAAAGAGGCGTTTGCGCTCAATGTCAGAGCGTACTCGAATCGCTCCGAGCTGCTGCATCAACGGCGTTGTGAGGGTGCTCTTACCCGAACCGGAGAGCCCATGGGTGATGATGATTTGCGCTGCGGCATGTGAGGTGGGTGGCTCACTATAACGCTCAGCCACCATGAGATAATTTTCAAATTCATGATAAATTTCATCTCTCTCGGAAATTTCCATACCATCCTGGTCGAGGCGTAGCAGTGCAACCTTGGCGCGCACCATGGCGCGGTA
>JAPHSO010000152.1 GCA_026193675.1 Gammaproteobacteria bacterium
AGGATATTGAGACCATTCTCGGTTATGTCGATGAGCCTGAGCTGATTCATCGAGATCAGTTGGTACTCAACTAACTGTTGAAATTTCAATCGATTAGCTCATAATGAAAGTCAATGTTAGCAATATTGAATATTTTCTCAGGATGTCCGATATTGTTGATGAAAGCAATTTAATGGAAGACTTATAAGAAGGTTTGATGATGTTTGGCCTGTTTAAATCAAAACCCATCCAATATAAAAAGCGTATCTCTGTCATATCCAGAAATCAACGCTCGCTCTATAAATTGGTTCAGAACGTATTGCAGTGTAACTATGCAGTTATTCCGGGGTGTCCCGCATACCGTGTTATTGATGTCGCTGACTCAGAGGCGAGTAGTGCATCAATTAAGAAGGGTAAAAAGATGGTCGACGGGGTCTACTTTGATCTGGTGGTTATCGAAAATGATGGGTTTAGACCCATCTGTGCCTTCAGGATGGATCCCAGGGGGAGCGAGTCGGAAGAGCACTGGGATCAATCAACCAAAGATCTCATTGCAGCGGCGGATTCGGCAAAGCTTCCTCTGTTCATCGTCCCTGTTCTACAGGCATATGACACATTTAGTATTGTCGCAAAGTTGAGAAAGGTTATTCCTGAAGAGTGTCTTATCGACAAGCAGCGTGAGTATATGGAAGAGAAGCTGCATGAGGAGAAACGGGTTGAGATGGAATCTGATGCAGTAGATTATAAAAAAGATCCCTGGACCAAGGCGGGCGGTGGAAAGATAGTTTAGTCATTAGCGAAAATATTCCAGACATAAAAAAAGCCGCCTCTGTTATTAACAGAGGCGGCTTTTTTATTAAGAACCTGTACTGAAATTACATTGCGCGAACGCGATTATTCAGACGGCTCTTATAGCGTGCAGCAGCATTCTTGTGAAGGTGACCTTTAGTGACACCCTTGTCGATAGCTGGAACAGCTACCTTATAGGCGGCAGCGGCATCATCTTTGTTACCAGCAGCAACGGCCTTAATGACATTCTTAATAGTAGTACGCAGTGTTGCACGCTGGGCGGCGTTATGGGTACGACGCTTGTCTGCCTGACGGGCGCGTTTACGGGCTTGTGCTGAGTTCGCCAAATCTGTTCTCCAAAATGCTTTAGGACCGCTGTCCTGAAACTGACTTAATCAAAAGGAGGCGAATTTTACTCATATCCCTCAGTCCCGTCAACCCCACGTAGCAGACTAAATCACTTAATGGGCGATTTAATTGTCGCAACACCTTGAACGTTGCCAAGTTGTTGGCTTAGCCTGCTAAGAGAGGCCTGATAAGAGGCCAGTGACTCAAACGGCCTTGTCGCTACACCACTATCGATTGCCGCCTGGGCCACTGCGCTGGCGACCCGCTCCAGTAATAGCGGATTAAAGGGGGAGGGGATCAATTTACAGGAGATAATTGGAGCATGCATGAAATCCTCTGACGGTTCATCCTCAGCCTGTGAATTGGTAGAGCTGCTCTCCTCATCCTGGACCAGATCGGCAATCGCCTTGACCGCCGCCATCTTCATCTCACTGTTGATCTCAGTGGCGCCGACATCAAGCGCCCCGCGAAACAAAAATGGAAAACAGAGAACATTATTGACCTGATTAGGGTAGTCGGAGCGTCCGGTAGCGATGAGAGCATCCGGGCGGGCAGCTCGTGCCACCTCAGGCATAATCTCAGGGATCGGATTGGCCAGGGTCAAAATGAGAGGATCTCGATTCATTGTGGGCAACCATTCGGGATCGATAATTCCTGCGACAGAGAGTCCGAGCAGGATGTCTGCACCAACAAGCGCCTCTTGCAGTGTTCGAGCCTCGGTCTCAACGGCAAAGCGGGATTTATAGGGATTCATGCGCATGGTACGCCCCTTATAGATCACCCCTTCACCATCACACACCGTAATATTTTCACGAGGGAGTCCCATTGCGATGAGCAGGTTGAGACAGGCCTGAGCCGCCGCACCGGCCCCTGATGTGACCACCTTGACCTCTTCCAGTCTTTTATTGGTTATGCGCAGACCATTGTAGATGGCTGCGGCAACCACCACTGCAGTTCCATGTTGGTCGTCATGGAACACCGGAATATTCATCTGTTTTTTCAGCTCTTCCTCGATGATGAAGCATTCAGGCGCCTTGATATCTTCCAGATTGATCCCTCCAAAGGTGGGCTCAAGTGGGACCACAATATCGATAAATTTGTATGGGTCGAGCTCATCAATCTCAATATCGAAAACATCGACACCAGCAAAGGCCTTAAATAGTACCGCCTTACCCTCCATCACCGGTTTAGAGGCGAGGCTGCCGATAGCACCCAGGCCAAGCACCGCTGTACCGTTGGTGATAACGCCAACCAGATTGCTGCGTCCTGTGTAGAGGGCTGCGGTCTCGGGGTCTTTCTCAATCTCCAGGCAGGGGTAGGCGACGCCAGGTGAGTAGGCCAGTGCCAGATCGTGCTGGCTCTCAAGCGGTTTTGATGGTGTGGTCTGCAACTTTCCCGGACAGGGGTTGCGATGATAGTCGAGTGCTTGCTGTTTGAGGTTATCCGACACGATGCTTCCAAATAAGATGTCTAATTCGTTAGGTAAGTTACCACAGATCAATCACGCTGATTTAGTGGAATATGCTTTAATGGAGCGCCCTTGGGGAGCAACTCCTGAGGTATGATATGTGGTTAAACGCAAAGGGTTTCAACTTTGTAGAACAATGAGATAGGGATGTGATGAGAGAAGGGCCAAAATGAGTCGCGATTTACTGAAATCGACAGCAGTTGTGGGTGGGATGACCATGATCTCGCGACTGCTCGGTTTTATGCGTGATGTGGTCTTTGCCAATATCTTCGGTGCCGGTGCCTTAACCGACGCCTTCTTTGTCGCCTTTAAGATCCCCAATTTTTTACGTCGCCTGTTTGCCGAGGGGGCATTTTCTCAGGCCTTTGTACCGGTATTGACCGAATATCGAACCCAACGTGACAAGGCGGAGGTGCGTCTACTCATCGCCAATACAGCCGGAGTATTGGGAGCAATTTTGCTACTACTGACCATATTGGCGGTGCTCGGTTCGGAATATTTGATCATGCTGTTTGCCCCCGGTTTTATTGATGAGCCGCTTAAATTTGGGCTCGCCTCAGATATGCTGCAGATCACATTTCCCTATCTGTTTTTTATCTCTCTTACTGCGCTTGCAGGTGGGATTCTCAACAGTTATGACAAGTTTGCAGTGCCGGCCATCACCCCGGTCTGGCTCAACCTGATTTTAATTGCCGCAGCTGTAGGCTTTACCGCCCAGTTTGAGCCACCGATTATGGCGCTGGCCTGGGGTGTGCTCATTGCAGGAATCGTACAACTTCTGTTTCAGTTACCCTATCTTCTACAGTTGGGATTGTTACCGCGCCCACGCTGGGGTTGGCACGACTCAGGTGTTCGCCGCATCCTTAAACTGATGATCCCTGCCATCTTTGGCTCATCTGTGGCACAGATTAACCTTCTGCTCGATACCATCATCGCCTCCTTTTTGGTCACAGGGAGTGTCTCCTGGCTCTACTATTCGGATCGACTGGTGGAGTTCCCGCTGGGGATCTTTGGGATTGCCATGGCGACGGTGATCTTGCCGAGTCTCTCTAAAAAGCATGCAGAAGCTGATGCCGATAGCTTTAGCCAAACACTCGATTGGGCACTACGCTGGGTGTTGCTGATTGGGACACCCGCTGCAATTGGTCTGATTATGCTCGCAGGACCGATGCTGACCACTCTCTTTAATTATGGCGAGTTTCAGGATAGTGATGTGGAGATGGCAACGCTGAGCCTGATGGCCTACGGAATTGGTCTGCTCGGATTTATGCTGGTTAAGGTGCTGGCTCCCGGTTTCTACGCCAGACAGGACACCAAAACACCGGTGCGCTACGGTATCTATTCGATGGTTGCCAATATGGGAATGAATATCCTGTTTGTGGTGCCGTTGGCGATGGGCGGAATTGCCGGTGCTCATGCGGGGCTGGCATTGGCCACCTCGCTGGCCGCATTTGTTAACGCCGGACTACTCTTTCGTTATCTTCGTAGAGAGGGGATCTATCGGGCCGAGGCGGGCTGGGGTCTGTTTGTTTTCAGATTACTCGCGGCCAATGGA
>JAPHSO010000039.1 GCA_026193675.1 Gammaproteobacteria bacterium
AGTCCTGAAGCTGTACTTCGTCGTCCTTGTACTTAAGTGTCCTGTACACACCCTTCACAAGCTTACCTACCGCGTTATCATCCAATCCCTTCACAATACTACCACGGTCTGAGAAGTTATTATCAAAGCCAAGTGCCTGAGAGATAACACCAGTGAAGCCTTCCTGCATGAACTCAAGTAGCTGTGGATTGTTTTCCTTGAGCTCTCTAGGCTCGATGCCTAGTACGTTGTTCATGTAGTTAGTAGCCTGCTCTACCAGTGGTACACCTACCGCGCCGTACAGAAGAACCTGCCCACCAAGGACTGACATTTTCTCCTTAGCTGTCCAACGCTTACTGCCACCAAAGGCAGCAGGTAGAATGTTCTCGATCAGCTTAGCTTGTACCTGTGCGAACTGCAAAGGGATACCGAGCCAGTTGTTCTGCCACCAAGCACCGTTCTCCTTCTGCATGTTCATCATGATCCGGTAAGTCTCATCAGTGAGCTGCTTAACCATTGTAGGATCTTTGATGTTGAACTTCTTGCCCATTTTGCGCTTTAGGTTCTGCTTAGCGATCATGAACGATGTAATACGAGACATTAATTCACCTTCCTCGTAGAACACACGCCCTGCTTTAGCAGCAGTCCTGAACTTATCCATAGCAGTACCGCCGATACCAGCGGCTTTACCGCCGTAGTCAGCAACACGCATTATAGAGTCATACAGACCTGACTGACGGAAGGCTCGTACAGTATCTACGAACTCTTCGTTGCTAATACCGAAGCCTTTAGTAACTACCTGTGCTAGATCACCAATGTCTCTGTCTGAGCTAGCAAAGATAATGCTACGTGCCATGAATGCTTCAGGGATTGCTTTCATCCCGTCAATTGGGTGCATACTGACTGCCAAAGCAGCGTTCTGTGCCTGCACGTATAACTGTGCACCACCGAACCATCCGAGGTGAGCATCGAACGTAGCACCAAGAAGCTTCTTACGAACATCAGCACTAGCAAGATCGGTAGCGAACTTACGTCCTGATTCTGCAATCTTGCCAATGATCGGGAAGTCTGTACCTTTGTCCATAAAGTTAGCAACAGTGCCCATCAGCATCTGGAAGCTACGTTCCTGATCAGACATAGTACCATACGCGCCTTTGATGAAGTCACGCATACTCTCGAACATCTGTTTCTCAGGAGAGCTTTCCGGCAATAGGATACGGCTGTTGAAATCACCCGGAGTCTCAAGACCCCGAGAGAAGCCGTACTGCTTAGCTACTCTATCTAGCTGGTTCTCGAAGCGACGTACAGCAGCTACACGCTGCTCTGCCATAGGCATCATGTTACCAGTAGCATCTAGATAACGCTGAATGCTGTCGATACCACCAAGACGCTCAGGACGACTGAGTTCTGTTTCAGGATCTTTACCGGCAGCTACCATCTGTAGATTCTCACGCTTACGAGCAGAGGTGTACAGACCGCCGTAGCCCTGTGCCAGTGCAATCAAAGAATCCTCGTAACCCATGTCACCGTCTTGCAGGGCTTGATACTGTTTACCTTCTTTAGCTTTACGAGCTACGTATTTCTCTGCGTCACTCTTGCGCTCGAACGCAAGTACAGTGTTCTTACGGGCATCCTTTGTATCACGTACGTACCAGTACCCTTCCTTGTACACACGAGGAATGTACATACCCTTAGTTGTGTTCAACACAGACTGAGGCAGGTCACTAACCTGCGATACACGCGGATCAGGAGATACCAACGCATGAGAGGTCAGATTGCCTGCTGAGTCAGCCTCTTTATTAAAGAACTCAACTAGCTCAAAGCCCTCGTCCTTGAAACGTTCGTGATTATTAACAAGCTGCGCGGCTTCCATAGTCTTCCAGTCTTCAGCAGCTTCATCATAAATCATGATCTTCTGCTTAGCTGTGAAGTCTACAGTACCCCAGTTCTTGATAGGCTTAACGATAGCCTGACGCAGCTTGCCCTTATCGTTGAAGTTCAAGTTCCTGAAGCCTTTAAGCTCCAAGGAGCGACGAACAGACCAGTCCATCAATCGCTTAGTTTCACCCAAGAACAGGTGCATCTTAAAGTACGCATCAATAACATCAGGCTCAATGATCTCAAGACCCTTAGCTGTCTCAATACCTTGCTGAAGTTCCTTAACAGTGAACAGACGCTCAAGATCAGTACTAGCTTCATCAGATGCCAGTACCAGACGGTCGAGCTGGTTACGGTTCTTACGAGACAGTGACAATGTAATGTCACGGCCCATGACGTTAAGGGCACGTTTAATACGGTCTGCCTGACCACCAGCAAAAGTAGCGTCACGTACTAGGCCACCAAAACGGCCAGTGTTATCTGCCGCATCGAACTGGTGCTCTGGAGAGAAGATCTTGCTACCCCATGTCTGTACTAGGTTAGCTTTGATGTCTCCCCGGTCAAGGCCAAAATCACCGATGTCGTTCTCAGTGAAGCGAACTTCTTCCACGTAGCTACCATGCTCATACGTAACAGTGGCTTTGAAGCCCTTACGATCACGAGAAGTGATGTCGATGCTACGAATTACCTTACCAGTATCCTGTGCAGCATTCTGAAGCTTTTCAATAGTAGCAGCCTCAAGTGCTGACTTCTCGGCAGCAGAGAGCATCTCCGGCATGATCTGCTCAAGGGAGTTCTTAAGTTTATCAGTTTTCTCACGGATACCCTGTACGATACGCTGTGCAGTAGCACGCTCCAGACCGGCTCTAACAGCCTCTGCTGCGTTCTTAGACAGACCCTTGTACAGCTCTTCCATTGCCTGCGCTTCGCGCTGTACGTAGTCCTCAGCCCCTTCAGGGATCTCACCACGCTCAAG
>JAPHSO010000059.1 GCA_026193675.1 Gammaproteobacteria bacterium
ATCCTCCATCTTCAGTACACCGATAGGACGACAACGAATAACCGAACCACTGATGACAGGAATTGGGGTGACAACCAGCACGTCGACCGGGTCGCCATCGTCAGAGAGGGTGTGAGGCACATAACCGTAGTTGCAGGGATAATGCATGGCGGTCCCCATGAAGCGGTCAACAAACATCGCTCCAGTCTCCTTGTCGACCTCGTACTTTACGGGATCACTGTGTGAGGGGATCTCGATGATGACGTTAATATCATTGGGAACATTTTTTCCGGTAGGTACGCGATCAAGAATCATGGTTATTACTCATTTTTAGGTGGGCATAAAAAAGGCCGGTATTATACCGGCCTTTTAGTGTTTACTGAAATATTAATATTTCAGCAGTCCCATTGTGGTTAATCTTACAACAGTGGAACGATCATCAGAGCAACGATGTTGATGATTTTGATCAGTGGGTTAATCGCAGGGCCCGCTGTATCTTTGTAGGGGTCACCTACGGTATCACCGGTTACTGCCGCCTTGTGAGCGTCAGAACCTTTACCACCGAAGTTACCATCCTCAATGTACTTCTTAGCGTTATCCCAAGCGCCACCACCGGTGGTCATAGAGATAGCAACGAAGATACCTGTGATGATAGTACCGATGAGTAGGCCACCTAGCGCCTCAGCACCCAGCAGTAGTCCAACTAGAATCGGAACGGCAATTGGCAGTAGTGATGGAATCATCATCTCTTTAATTGCAGCTTTAGTCAGCATATCAACAGCACGGCCATAATCTGGCTTTTCACTGTAATCCATGATGCCTGGCTTCTCTTTAAACTGACGACGAACCTCATTTACGATACCACCAGCAGCACGACCTACCGCCTCCATTGACATAGCGCCGAAGAGATAAGGAACCAGACCACCGATAAACAGACCGATAATCACCATATGGTTAGAGAGGTCGAAGGTGGCAACTTTACCCGCAGCCTGAAGGGTGTGGGTATAGTCGGAGAATAGAACGAGGGCTGCAAGGCCAGCAGAACCGATAGCGTAGCCTTTGGTTACCGCTTTGGTAGTGTTACCCACAGCGTCAAGAGGATCGGTGATGTTACGGATCTTCTCATCAAGCTCAGCCATCTCTGCGATACCGCCAGCGTTATCGGTGATAGGACCGTATGCATCGAGTGCAACGATAATACCGGTCATTGATAGCATAGAGGTTGCTGCGATTGCGATACCGTATAGACCCGCAAGCTCATAGGAACCCCAGATAGAGGCACAAACAACAAGAACAGGCGCTGCAGTCGACTTCATCGATACACCAAGACCGGCGATAACGTTGGTACCGTCACCCGTGGTTGAGGCCTCTGCGATGTGACGCACAGGAGAGAACTCAGTTGCGGTGTAGTACTCAGTGATCACAACCATTGCGGCAGTCAGTGCCAAACCAATCAGCGTAGTGTAGAACAGCTCACGTGCACCAGCAGTACCACCATTATCGAGTGCGATGCTGATATCACCCATCATCGCGTTGGTGATGAAGTAGAAGGCAACGGCAGCCAGTACGCCAGAGACGATGAGGCCACGATAGAGGGCGTTCATAATCTTGCCGCCTTCACGGGCATTCACGAAGAACGTACCGATGATAGAGGCGATGATTGATGCCCCACCCAGAACTAGAGGGTAGACAGCCGCAGTGGGACCTGCATTTGCTAGCAGCAGACCGCCCAGTAGCATGGTTGCTACCACGGTTACCGCATAGGTCTCAAAAAGGTCAGCGGCCATGCCTGCACAGTCACCAACGTTGTCACCTACGTTATCGGCGATTACAGCAGGATTACGTGGGTCATCCTCGGGGATACCGGCCTCAACCTTACCGACGATGTCAGCACCTACGTCTGCACCCTTGGTGAAGATACCGCCACCAAGACGGGCGAAGATAGAGATCAGTGAGCCGCCAAATGCGAGGCCAACCAGAGGATGAAGTGGATCTTCAACACCCATACTGACCAGTATTGCGTAGTAGCCGGCAACACCTAAAAGGGCCAGACCGACAACCAGCATACCGGTGATGGCACCACCGCGGAAGGCAACCTGCATCGCTGCATTAAGGCCGTTATTAGCAGCCTCTGCAGTACGCACATTGGCGCGAACCGAGATGTTCATGCCGATATAGCCGGCAAGTCCAGAGAAGACCGCACCGATGGCAAAGCCGATAGCAGTAGCTGTATCAAGGAAAATGAAGATAGCAATCAGTATGATCGCGCCAACGACAGCAATAGTGGTGTATTGGCGATTGAGATAGGCTTTGGCACCATCCTGTATTGCACCGGCGATCTCTCGCATTTTGTCGTTACCGGTCGGCAGACCTAATATCCACTTTACCGCCACCCCGCCATAGACAAGCGCTAATACGGCGCAAGCTAAGGCAAAAATTAACCCTTCGTTCATTATGTTTCTCCTGATATTTTTAGTATATAAGTAAATTTTAAAGTTAAAAAAAGGGGAGCGTAAATTGCTCCCCTTTGATTTGCTATACCTCGAAGTTGGTATCCAGTTTCTTTGGAACCATCACCTTCTTAATGGTGACATACTGTGGCATACCGTTTTTGTATGGTGGGTAGTCCTCACCCTTAATCAGTGGTTCCAGGTAGGCACGACACTTGGGCGTGATACCGTAACCATCTCTACTGATGAAACCTTTAGGCATCATCTTCTCAACGTTAGCTACTTTAGATAGCGGTGCTGAACCAATCTTCCAGCGGTATGGCTTGTCAGAGGTACGAACAACAGTTGGCATCACTGCATTCTCGCCTTTAATCGCGAGCTCAACAGCAGCTTTACCCATGGCATATGCCTGATCAACATCATTTTTAGAGGCGATGTGACGGCTTGCACGCTGCAGGTAGTCAGCAACAGCCCAGTGATACTTCAGACCGAGGTCTTCCTGAATCATGTTGGCAACAACAGGAGCAGCACCACCCAGCTGGCTGTGGCCAAATGCATCCTTTAGACCGGTCTCTGCGAGGAATTTACCATCTTTATAGTGAACACCCTCAGAGACAACAACGGTGCAGTAACCGTATTTCTCATATTTTTCCTGAACCTTGGCCATAAACTTCTTACGGTTAAACTCAACCTCTGGGAAGAGGATGACAACAGGGATGTCGTTATCTTCGTCTGCAGCAAGTGCACCGGCAGCAGCAATCCAGCCAGCGTGACGACCCATAACCTCAAGTACGAACAC
Organism: Gammaproteobacteria bacterium; assembly: GCA_026193675.1. GTDB lineage: Bacteria > Pseudomonadota > Gammaproteobacteria > Thiohalomonadales > Thiohalomonadaceae > JAOTST01. The sequence continues at coordinate 3,229 of JAPHSO010000059.1, forward strand.
CTTGGTTGAGGTGGCGGCCATAGAGGCAACGTCAAAACTCGCCTCACGGGTAGAGATTGCGATGTACTTGGCAACTGAACCAAAACCGGGGCAGTTATCAGTGATCGGTAGATCGTTATCGACAGTCTTAGGAACGTGGATCGCCTGAATCGGGAAACCCATCTTCTTAGAAAGCTGCGAGATTTTGTGACAGGTATCAGCAGAATCACCACCACCGTTATAGAAGAAGTAACCGATGTTGTGAGCCTTGAAGACCTCGATCAGACGCTCATATTCACGACGACTCTCTTCCAGACCCTTGAGCTTGTAGCGGCAAGAACCAAATGCACCCGATGGGGTGTGGCGTAGACCGGCAATGGTCTTCTTGGTCTCTTTAGATGTATCGATCAGCTCTTCAGTGAGGGCTCCGATAATACCGTTAGCACCGGCATAAACTTTACCGATTTTGTCTTTATTTGCGCGTGCTGTTTCGATAACACCACATGCAGATGCGTTAATTACTGCAGTTACACCGCCCGATTGCGCGTAAAAAGCATTCATTTTTTTTGCCATTCTTAAGGTCTCCTTAAGGGTTTAATCAGAAATAGGGTTTACTTTACTGCCGCTTTTTCAGCGGCTTTGGCTTCAGCCTCAGCCACTTTGGCCATATAGTCGGCCTGAACTTGTAGAATTGAGACAACACAATCAGTGAGGTCGTCATAAATCTCTACACCGGTTCCAAACTGTTGGTGGACTCGATAGAAAAATTGGGTGCGGTAACGTGACTCATCGACCTTCACAATGACAAAGCTGGCATCACCATTAGCCCAGAAGATGGTTGGGCAGGGGGTCATTTCTGTAGAGTGAGGATTGAGTCGCATCTCACTATCAGCAAATTCTAGCTCAATCTTTTCACCATACCGCTCTTCAAGCGTGGTGTTGATGATCCAAAGTTCGTTCTTGTTAAAGTCTGGGATAGTCTGTGTCATATGTGTAAAGTGTACACTTCAGTTATTCAATCATGAGATTGACTTATATATACGATTCGGAGTAGCTTAAACGCTTAGAGGTGGTAGAGGTAATCTAAATTACAAATACCATTATGAATTTATTTTAATGAAGAGTCGATGATTTTTCGTTTTGGATAGCTAAAATAAGCAAAAAAGAATAAATATGCGGACCATTTTTCTAGGGGCCCCCGGAACGGGAAAGGGAACACAATCTAGCCTGGCTGCGGAACATTTTCATATCCCTCTGCTCTCTGCAACGGACACTCTGCGAGCGGCTATCTCTGGTAAGAGCATGATCGGGCGTCAAGCCAAGGCCGTTATGGATGCGGGTCAGGTGGTCAGTGATGAGATTGTTATCGGAATTCTTGAAGAACGAATTTCTGCCGAGGATGCTAAAAATGGATTTATCCTTGATGGCTATCCTCGCACTCTGGCTCAAGCAGAGGCATTGGAGAATATGCTTTTTCAGAGAGGAATTACCATTGATGCGGTGATTTTACTTTCTGGAGAGTCTGAAGAGTTGATGCAGCGCCTGGTCGGTCGACGTACCTGTCGTGACTGCGCTTCGCTTTTTAATATGTTTACTAATCCACCCATGATGGATGGACAGTGTGACAACTGTGGTGGTCGTTTAAGTCACCGCCCTGATGATAACGAAGAGTCAGTTAGCAGCCGCCTACGGTTGTTTGAAACTCAGACCGTCCTGGCGCTTGAGTATTATCGTCACCAAGGGAAGCTGTTTGAGTTTGATGCCAGCCTTTCTATAGAAGAACTACAGTCTCAGATACAGGAAAAAATCGAATCCCTTCCTAAACAGAAACCACAACTCGCTGATGTTAAAGCTGTTTTTGACACAATTCGTCAAGAGCAGGAGGCCTCAGAGAGAGCGGCACAAGAGCAAAATGAATCAGAAAACCACCAACCAGAGAAAGAGCAAGAGCCAATGACACCAAAAAAAGCATCGAAGAAAAAGACCGCAACTAAAAAGAAGGTAGCTGCCAAGAAAAAGGTGGCAGCCAAGAAAAAAGTTGTAGCCAAGAAAAAGAGCGTCAAAAAAGCAGCCGCCAAGAAGCGTGTTGTGAAAAAGGCAGCCGCCAAGAAAAAGACTGTTAAGAAGTCAGCTAAAAAGAGAGGTTAATTCCTCTGGTGTGGGAGGAGAGAGAGGCTCTCCTCCCATATTGGCTCTTTATCGAGCTAGCGAAAAGAGAGTTGTTGCCAGTTTCGTTCAGTAGCGATTTTGGTCAGCTTTTCATCGGCATCGACAACAACAGGATGTGTCACCCTTTCCAGCAGGGGGAGATCGTTATGTGAGTCGCTGTAGAAATAACTTCCATCCATCGTCTGGTTCTGTTCATCGAGCCACAAATTCAGACGTTCTACCTTTCCCATTTGAAAGCAGGGCGTTCCTGAAACACCCCCGGTATAACGGCTACCATCCCACTCGGGTTCGGTCGCGATTAGAGTTTCAATACCGTAGGCATCGGCAATAGGTCGGGTCACAAAGCTATTGGTCGCTGTAATGATCATCACATGATCGCCACTATTTTTGTGTTGTTCGACGATATTCATCGCTTTTGGCAATAAAACAGGCTCAATCAACTGGTTGAAAAACTCCTTGCGCCATATCTGTAGCTGCTCAATCGTATTTTCAGCGAGAGGTTTGAGGCTAAAGTTTAGAAATTCGAAGATATCGAGGGTTCCTGCCTTGTACTCATCGTAGAAGCGAAGGTTTTCTCTCTCGTAAAATTCTCCATCGACAACCTCCTTGTCAACAAGGAATTGACCCCACAGATAGTCACTATCGTCGGCAATCAGGGTGTTATCTAGGTCAAAAATGGCAAGTGCCACGCAGCTCTCCGGTTTTTGTGAGTTATATAAAGTGAGTGATCATACTGTCCTATATCCCGGTTATAAAGAGAAAGTACTCACTTAAATTGGATTTACGGCGGTTCTAATTTGCTCAGGTTACCTATTGTGTGGAAGAATCGGGTGATTATGAGTAATTCAGTAATAGACAATGAGGGATTCCGCGCAAATGTTGGAATTATCCTCTGTAATGATGAGGGGCGGCTGCTTTGGGCACGTCGTGTGGGCCAGCAGTCCTGGCAATTTCCGCAGGGAGGGATTCAGCCCGATGAATCCCCTGAAGATGCACTCTATCGAGAGCTTAAGGAGGAGGTGGGGCTGGAGCCAGATGATGTTGAACTGGTTGGTCAGACCAAGGGATGGCTTCGCTACAGGCTCCCAAAGCGCTTTATCCGCTATCGTAGTCAGCCTCTCTGTGTTGGTCAGAAGCAGCGCTGGTTTATGTTGCGTTTGATTGGTGGAGAGGAGCGGGTACAGCTTGATCTCAGTGAGCAGCCTGAGTTTGATGACTGGCGTTGGGTGGAGTACTGGAAACCATTGGATGAGATTGTCTTTTTCAAACGTCGTGTCTATGAGCGTGCTCTCACTGAATTAGAGCGATTGCTCTTTCCTGCCAAGGATTAGTCAGTTATCCCCAAATGAATTCAATGCTAAATACTCTGAGACGGATTGTTCAAGAGGTGAATCGTGCAGGCACCCTGCATGATGGCCTGGAGATTATTGTCTCGAGGATAAAAAGTGCATTAGAGGTCGATGTCTGTTCGGTCTATATCCATGAAGAGGAAAGCGGTGAGCTCGTTCTTTTAGCAACGGATGGTCTACTGCCTGCAGCCGTAGGAAGAGTAAGGATTCCGGTTACTGAAGGGTTAGTTGGATGGGTTGCCGAAAGAGCTGAGCCTATCAATATCGCTGGTTCATCCAATCATCCTCGCTACCGCTATTTTCCGGAAACGGGTGAAGAGCAGTATGAGATCTTTTTAGGGGTTCCAATTATCCATCATCGTCAACTGCTTGGGGTGTTAACCCTGCAGCAGTTTGAAGGTCGCTTTAGTGAAGAGGTCGAGAGCTTTCTAATCACCATCGCATCGCAGCTTGCAGGTGCAATTGCTCATGCGGAGGTGAGTGGTGGGGCCAGAAAGGGGAGAGGGGAACCTTTCGGTCGCCGAGTTGTAGTTGGTCGGGCTGGAGCCCCCGGCATTGCGGTTGGTCGTGCAGTGGTTGTTGATACGGAGTGTAAGCTGAGCAACATTGTCGATCAGCCAGCTGAGAATATTAAGAAGGAGGTGGCACTGTTTCGAAGCGCTCTAAAGCAGGTTAAAAAAGAGCTCACTAAGATGTCGAGTAGTCTTGAGGGGCAGATCCCGGAAGATGAACGAGCGCTGTTTGATGCCTATCGGATGATGCTTGATGGGCGCAGCTTTAATCAGGAAGTTATTGAGCAGATTAAGGCCGGTAGCTGGGCTCCTGGAGCATTGCGTAAAGTTGTGGAGCATCATGTCGATGTTTTTCGTCAGATGGAAGATCCCTATCTGCAGGAGCGTGCTAACGATATATTGGATCTTGGTCGACGTTTGCTAAAGGCGCTGGTTCCCTGTGAATCAGATAGCGAAAAATTGCCAAAAAATATTATTCTGGTTGCTGTAGATGTGAGTGCGGCAATGCTCGCTGAGATGCCGGTGCGTCGATTGCGGGGTATCGTTTCACTGCGGGGTTCTGGAAACTCGCATACTGCTATTCTAGCTCGAGCGCTCAATATTCCTGCGGTACTGGGTGTTGATGAACTTCCAATCTCAATGATCGCCAACCGGGAGCTGGTGGTTGATGGTGATTCAGGTGAGGTTCATCTAAAGCCATCAGCTAAATTGAAAAAGGAGATTCGTGCACGACGTCAGGTCGAAGAGGAGATCAACACCGAGTTAGAGTCTATACGAGACCTTCCTGTTGTCACCTTAGATGGTAAGAAAATTGAGCTCTTTGTGAATAGTGGACTGGCCTCCGATATTCGGCGTAATCCAGATGCTGCTGGGGTTGGGCTCTATCGAACCGAATTTCCGTTTATGGCGCGTGATCGTTTCCCTGGTGAGGATGAGCAGTACCATATCTATCGCAATGTTCTGCAGACCTATGCGCCGTTACCGGTCACCATGCGGACCCTCGATATTGGAGGCGACAAAGCGCTACCCTACTTTCCCATTGAGGAAGATAACCCCTTCCTGGGTTGGCGGGGAATCCGCTTTACCCTTGATCACCCCGAAATATTTTTGGTGCAGATAAGGGCGATGTTAAGGGCCAATGCCGGAATCGGTAATTTGCGAATTATGTTGCCGATGATCTCAGATATAAATGAATTGAAGGCGGCCAGGGTATTAATCGATCAGGCCTATAGTGAGGTGGTGGGGGAGTCTTACGACTCAATAGAGCGAGCCGATATTGGGGTGATGATTGAGGTGCCCTCAGCCGTCTATCAGGTCGATCTGATTGCTCAACAGTGCGACTTTCTCTCGGTTGGCAGTAATGACCTGACTCAGTATCTATTAGCTGTTGATCGGAATAATCCACGGGTAGCAGAGATCTATGACTCATTTCATCCTGCCGTTTTGCAGGCCCTGAAGCTGATCTCACTTGCAGGAAAAAAGCATAAAAAGCCGGTCAGTATCTGCGGAGAGATGGCGGGAGATCCAATTTCAGCAGTTATTCTGCTGGGGCTCGGATATGAGCAGTTAAGCATGAACGCATCCAGTTTGCTGAAGGTAAAACAGTTTATTCTTGAGGTGGATAGCAAGAAAAACAAGCGCTGGGTCAACTCTTTGCTGGATGTTGGAGATCCGGTGGAGGTGTACGTCACGATTCAGCGGCGCTTTAGTTAGCACACTTTAATCTGACTGTTTTTTTGAAA
>JAPHSO010000222.1 GCA_026193675.1 Gammaproteobacteria bacterium
CGGAGAGCACCGCCAGGCCACCATCTTTTGAGTAGGCGTGGGCCATATCGCGGATACAGCCGTTTTCACGATCATCATCCAGAGTGGCGTAACGTTTATTCTGACTAAAGGCGACCGTAGTCGGCACACCTCCGGGGGCGGCACGATAGAAGTCATGACGTTTTTTATCGGTGGTGAGTCGGATATCCCACAGTGATAGCGCCTCAGCCATATTGCTGGCATGCACTGTTTTACAGTCGCTGTGCAGCAGGCCACCGCGATCCAGCTCACCCAGGATCCCGAACACACCACCGGCTCGATGGACATCTTCCATGTGATATTTCTGCACCGCAGGGGCCACCTTACAGAGGTTGGGCACCTTACGTGACAGGCGATCGATATCATCCATAGTGAAGTCGACCTCCCCCTCCTGTGCCGCAGCCAGTAGATGGAGGATGGTATTGGTCGAACCCCCCATGGCGATATCGAGAGACATCGCATTTTCAAAGGCATCAAATGTTGCAATTGAGCGGGGCAGTACTGAATCATCATCCTGCTCGTAGTAGCGACGCGACATGGCGACGATCATTCGACCCGCCTCTAAAAAGAGGCGCTCACGATCGGCATGTGTCGCCAGCAATGAGCCGTTACCGGGTAGTGACAGACCGAGCGCTTCGGTGAGGCAGTTCATCGAGTTGGCGGTGAACATACCGGAGCAGGAGCCACAGGTGGGGCAGGCGCTACGCTCAACGGTTGCCACATCGGCATCCGACTCATTGGGATCGGCCGCCATGATCATCGCATCAACCAGATCGAGCGCAACCTCGCCCTCATGAATCACCGCCTTACCGGCCTCCATCGGTCCACCTGAAACGAAGATGGTGGGGATGTTGAGGCGCAGTGCCGCATTGAGCATGCCGGGAGTGATCTTGTCACAGTTGGAGATACAGACCAGTGCATCAGCAGTGTGAGCGTTACACATATACTCGACTGAATCGGCGATGATCTCCCGCGAAGGCAGCGAGTAGAGCATACCGGCGTGCCCCATGGCGATACCGTCATCAACCGCAATCGTGTTGAACTCTTTGGCAACACCGCCCGCCTTCTCAATCTCACGCGCCACCAGTTGCCCCATATCTTTCAGATGGACATGACCCGGCACAAACTGTGTAAAAGAGTTGGCAACCGCGATGATCGGCTTGTTGTCGAAATCTTCATCCTTCATGCCGGTGGCGCGCCAGAGTGAACGGGCGCCGGCCATATTGCGGCCCTGGGTGGAGGTATGTGAACGGTACTTAGGCATCATTAATTCTCAATGTTCGATACGAATCTAGCCATTATAGGTTCGAATAGCTGTTGAGGCACCCCCCAAAAAAAAGCCCCTCAAAAAGGGGCTTGTTGATGCTCTATGAAATTTGAAAAGTTCTGAAACAGAATGCGGTTAGCCTGCGGAACAACTGCTATTCGGCCGGCTCCAGATCGAGTCGATAGCTCTTGTGGCACTCGATACAGCTCTTCAGTTGGAGCGAAACCCGTTTGAGGAGCTGCTCCCTGTCCTCTCCTTGATCAACGGCAAACGCAATATCATCAAAGTCTTTATGAACCGCTCTTCCCCACTGTTTGAATTGAATCGGCAGTTTTCCCATCAGTGTCGGCGGTACCCCCTCTATCTCAGCAGAACCACTAATCTGCGCCACCTCTTTGACCCAGGTGAGATTGTCGGTCTGAATTCCCTCTAATACCATCTGAAATGAATTTAGAAAGCTGCGCATCTCAGCCAGGATCATATCCCGCTCGGTCTGATTAACGTAGATAGCGGTACGACCATCACTCGCCTCACCCGTCGTACCCTTAATAAACATCGTTCCGGCCACCAGCACCGTTACCAGCCACAATGTGATCGCAATAATCGATAGTATTTTTGTGTTCAAATTTCTATCCCTGTTTTTTATTTATAATTTTTCTTTATTTTATAGTTAGTTGGCATTATATAAGTAAGCCCACAGAGTTCAACCTCTTCCATTTCCCATGAGACTTCCCCCATAGATGGCACATCATTGCGAACCGGATATTGAGCAGAAGTTTCATCAACTGCTTCATCGAGAGGGAATTGAAGCAGATCTCTCTGAGCAGCTCTACAGCGCCTACCTTCCTGTTGCCAAATGGGTCGCCCGTCAACCACAACCCTTTGTTGTCGGAATCAATGGTGCGCAGGGCTCAGGCAAATCAACCCTAAGCCAGATTCTCAAACTACTACTACAGCAGCAACACCGACTCAACGTCGCCACCCTTTCGATAGATGATCTCTACAAAAGCCATGCAGAGCGACAACTGATGGCCCATGAGACTCACCCACTATTCGCAACGCGTGGAGTACCGGGTACTCATGATCTCTCGCTCGGCACCGAGACGATTCGTTCACTACTGTCTGACGAGACAACAACCATCCCCCGTTTTGACAAGCTGACCGACAATCCAAAACCCCGTTCTGAATGGCCACTTTTTGAGGGTGTAGCCGATGTGGTGATCTTTGAGGGGTGGTGTATTGGGGCCACCCCCCAACATGAAGAGCTGCTGAGTCGACCAGTCAATTCTCTTGAACAGCTTGAAGACCCTGATGGTGGGTGGCGACGTTTTGTAAACCGACAGCTCCAGCACCACTACCCCGCTCTCTTTGAACCTATTGATGCCCTGATCATGCTGGAAATACCCCAGTTTGAGAAGGTTCAGGAGTGGCGCAGCCTGCAAGAGTCAAAACTGAGCGCTGACAATGAGAATCTGCGTCCCATGGATAGTGAGGAGATGGAACGGTTTATCATGCACTTTGAACGACTCACTCGACATATGTTGGCAGAGATGCCTGAGCGGGCCGATATCCTGCTCTCACTTAACCATAAGCATCAGATTGATAAAATTAAATTCGCCAACAATAGATGAAAAAAGTAACCATTTAATATGCTTAGATTTTGTTCCAGAACAGGGCATTTTCGCACGGAGAATGTGAGCATATATGCAATATGTGACCATTCGAGTACGAAAATAACGCAGTTATGGAGCAAAAGATGAATATAGTGGATAGTTACATCGGAACCTTTTCGGACGATTAGACGTACTATCTATTAATGAATCCGATCTCCACTCTGTTTAGCCGTAGCAAAGATCCCTTTGAGGCGCTGCTCTCCCCCCATATCGATCACATCTATCGTCTGTCATACCGATTTACCGGAAATCGCGAAGGGGCTGAGGATCTGACTCAGGAGCTTTTGACTAAGCTCTACAACAGGCGTGATGAGCTGACAAAGATTGAGCCACTGCGACCATGGATTAGCCGGGTTCTCTATAACCTGTTTATCGACTCCACCCGTTCAGCAGGGCGCCAGCCCACCCATAATCCAGCCGACTATGATATGACCCAGCTTGAGGCTGCCAACTCACCTGAACAGGAGGTCGCATCAACACAGATCCACAGCCAGGTGCTCGCCTCCCTTAAAAAATTGAATCCCGACCAGCGCGCTTTGGTCACCATGCACGATATGGAGGGATTTACCCTGCCCGAACTGGTTGAGCTGCTCGACACCCCTATCGGTACCCTCAAGTCACGCCTGCACCGTGCTCGAGCCAAAATACGCAAAGAGCTTCAAAGCGAGAGTATGGAACCTTTTGCGCCGTAAGGGCGTTTAGACAGTTAACAAGAGACGAGAATGATGAACTGCCAAGAGAGCCAACAACAGTTTGATAACTACCTGGATCACCAGCTCGAAGAGGAGTTGCAGGCCCAATTCCACCAGCATCTGGCTGAGTGTGGTGCCTGTCGCGAGGCTCTCACTGGCGAGAAGCAGTTTCGTGCCACCCTTGCCCAACTTCCTATAGAGCCGATGTCTCCCGCTTTTGCCGCACGAGCTCTACGCAAAGCACGCAATGGTGGACGCTCAATCAGCATGCCGGTCATCTCTGGGGCGATTGCTGCAAGCTTTTTACTACTCTTCTCCTTTGTCGTCCTGTTTCAGGGTGCCCCGACAGGTGAGACCATTACTGTCGCTCTATTGGAAGAGAGGCAGGTGACGCTCGCCTTTAACTCACCACTGGCGATTCAGCAGGCCAGTTTTGAGATACAGCTCCCCGACGGCGTTGAGATTAAGGGTTACCCCGGGCAACAGATGCTGGCCTGGAGTGGTTCACTCAAAAATGGACAGAACATTTTACGCCTGCCGATTATTGTTCGTAGTGGCAGCGGTGGTGAACTGAAGGCGGTCATCCACCATCAGGATCAGGATAAAAGTTTTTCGATCAATATTGATGTGGCCAGGAGAAAGGTCTCTCAGCAACCCATCAACATCTATCAGACAACAA
>JAPHSO010000131.1 GCA_026193675.1 Gammaproteobacteria bacterium
CTCTATACTATCTCTCATCCTGGTTGACCCAGGAGGCTGGTGGACAGGGATTGCCTGAAAAAGGGCATGTGGTTGTTGTGCATGTGGGTACTCAGTTGGTGGGCTTTGTTGTCGATCATCTGGTTGGACAGGAGGAGGTGGTGATTAAGCCACTAGGAGCTTTGCTGCAAGGTACTCAGGGGATGGCCGGTGCCACAATAACCGGTGATGGTGATATCGCTTTGATTCTCGATATCCCCGGTATTTTAAAAGCCTACTCATAGCGTTTGACGGTATTAACTACGTTGGCTCACCATCTTTAATAAAGGTCGCTAAATGGCTGTAAAAGTACTGATAGTTGATGATTCTGGATTCTTCAGAAGAAGAGTCAAAGATATGATTACCAGCGATCCCCGTCTTGAGGTCGTTGGAGAAGCGGTTGATGGCGAGGATGCATTACTGAAGGTTGCATCTCTTAGACCCGATATCATCACCATGGATATTGAGATGCCTCGTATGGATGGCATTACGGCCACACGCAGAATTATGGCGACCAAGAAGATCCCTATTCTGATCTTCTCCTCCTTCTCAACAGAGGGGGCAAAACTGACCCTTGATGCGCTGGATGCGGGTGCGGTCGACTATCTTCCAAAGAAATTAGAGGATCTCTCTCATAATAGAGACAAGGCGACCAGAGTACTTTGTGATCGCCTCTTCTCTTTGGGAAATCGTACCCCTGTGCGGGCAGCAGTTGCGCCATCTGCTCAAAGAGTCGGCTCGCAGACGCCACAAGCACGAGCAGCCGCTCCAATCTCTCCGAGAAGAGCACGTAAGTTGTCGAAAGTTGATCTGGTTGCCATCGGCTCCTCTACAGGAGGCCCTGTGGCACTGCAGGATGTACTGACCAAGCTACCTGCCAACTACCCATATCCCATTCTATTAATTCAACATATGCCGGGTAGTTTTACTCCTGCGTTTGCGGAGCGGCTTAACCAGCTCTGTAAAATTGAGGTGAGAGAGGCCAAAGATGGTGATGAGATCAAGCCAGGATTGGCTCTGTTAGCTCCAGGCGGGATGCAGATGGAGCTCACCAAAAGAGGAACCAGGGCCCAGGTCAAAATTTTTGAAAATAATCTGCAAACCTATAAACCTTCAGTTGATCTGACACTTCGTTCGGTTGCCAAGGTTTACGGTAGCTCAACCATGGCAATTATTCTGACCGGCATGGGGGCAGATGGTTGTGAGGGCTCAAAACTGTTGAAGCAGACCGGCTCCATCATTTGGAGTCAGGATCAGGCGACAAGTACTGTTTATGGAATGCCTGCGGCGGTTGCCGAAGCGGGTGTGAGTGAGCTGGTTTTACCGCTCGGTGAGATTGGCGGACAACTGGCCAGGATATAGTTATGGATATTTTAAGCCTGGTAGGACTCATTTTCGGTGTCGGTGCGATACTACTAGGTCAATTTATCGAAGGGGGGCATTTCAGTTCATTGATGAACGGCCCTGCCATTCTGATCGTTGCTGGCGGTACGCTTGGCGCGATCATGCTGCAGTTCCCAATGCCACTCTTTATGCAGGCTATACGCCAGATGAGGTGGATCTTCTTTTCTCCTGCCGATAGTGGTGAAGAGATTATCGAGAAGGTGATTAGCTGGAGTAATGTGGCACGTAGAGAAGGGCTTTTGGGGCTCGAGACCATATCTGAAACCGAAGAGGATGATTTTGCCAGACGTGGTTTGATGCTGCTGGTTGATGGTACTGAACCTGAAATGATGCGTAGCATTCTTGAGGTTGAGGTCGATACAAAAGAGAACTTCCATCTGGCTGCGGCCAAGCTCTATGAGAGTGCAGGCGGTTATACACCTACCATCGGTATTATCGGTGCCGTTATGGGACTGATTCAGGTGATGGAGAATCTGGCCGATCCGAGCAAACTTGGACATGGCATTGCGGTCGCATTTGTCGCGACCATCTACGGTGTCGGTCTAGCCAATCTAATTCTGATTCCCATGGGGAATAAGATGAAAAATATTATCAATGAACAGACCCAGTTGCGCTATATGATGATTGAAGGCATCGTCTCTATCGCTGAGGGTGATAATCCAAGGAATATTGAACACAAATTGCTTGGCTATATTGGGTAGATAGGAGCGCTTCTGATGCCACGTAAAAAGAAGCACCAGGAAGAGGAGAATACTGAGCGTTGGCTCATCTCTTATGCCGATTTCATCACCCTGTTATTCGCCTTTTTCGTGGTGATGTACTCTATCTCTTCGGTTAATGAGGGGAAGTACCGGGTTCTCTCGGATACCTTGACCAACGTCTTTGATAATCAACCCAAATCAGCAGATCCTGTTCAAACAGATGATGAGGCGGCCCAGGTGGGCAAACCGACTGCTGTTGAACAGCAAAAGGTGAGTGCCGATAGTCTGATCGATATGCCTTTCTCCTTAGATGAAAAGAAGAAACTGGACACCATTGCCGATATGGTTGAAGAGAATATGCGCGGTTGGATTGATGATGAGCTGATCAAGGTGACCCGCAATGATAAATGGCTGGAGATCGAGATTAAATCGAGCCTGCTCTATCTCAGTGGGAGTGCAGAGGTTGAGCCTGAGGCTTTTCCGGTACTTGATAAAATTGCTGCTATCCTACGTGACCGCCCAAACTACATTCAGGTTGAAGGTTTTACCGATAATGTTCCCATTCGTAGCCCTATCTTCCCATCCAACTGGGAGCTCTCAGCCTCACGTGCAGCCAGTGTGGTTCACCTGTTTATGGAGGATGGTGTTGCGCCAGATCGAATGGCCGCAATAGGTTATGGTGAATATCGTCCTGTTGCCGATAATGCAACCAAAGAGGGGCGTTCGAAAAATCGTCGGGTTGCATTGATTGTATTGGCTGAGACAAAACCCGAGCATGTTATCGATACGCAACGTGAGAGTGAGGTTCGATAGATCATTATGCAGGTGTGGGCAGTCGCAAATCAGAAGGGGGGCGTTGGCAAAACAACGACAGCGGTCACCATCGCCGGTCTCATGGCTCAGAAGGGGTTGCGTACCCTGTTAATCGATCTGGATCCCCACGGCTCTATGACCTCCTATTTTGGTTTTGATCCCGACGATACCGACAATAATGTCTACACCCTTTTTCAAAGCGGTATCACAGGACCCCAGTTTCCCTCACAGGTTATTCGCACGACCAAATTTAAAAATCTTTCGCTGATGCCCGCCTCTACGGCACTGGCAACACTTGATCGACAGCTTGGTACTCAGGAGGGTATGGGGCTGGTGCTGAGACGTGCATTGGAGCTGTGCAAATCTCAATTTGATCATGTGGTGATCGATTGCCCTCCTGTACTCGGTGTATTGATGGTCAACGCCCTGGCCGCGAGTCGTAATTTGCTGATTCCGGTACAGACAGAGTTTCTTGCGATTAAAGGGCTTGAGAGGATGTTGAGAACCCTCAATATGGTTCTCTCAGCGCGCAAGGAGTCTCTCTCTTACATGGTGATCCCAACGATGTTTGACCGACGTACACGTGC
>JAPHSO010000139.1 GCA_026193675.1 Gammaproteobacteria bacterium
CCCACACCCGCAACGTAAACGATTACAGCTCGCTGATTCGGGTTACACCCCGCTTTGCCCTGCTCACCTCACTGGCGCTATTCGGGGCAATTGGTCTGCCCGGTAGCGCCACCTTTATCGCCAAGTTTATGACCACCATCGGCGGCTATGAGCAGTGGGGCGGCTGGATTGCGGTATTGATCGCCTCCAGCGTTCTGGTCAGTGGCGCCTACGCCATTCGTACCATCGGCATTCTGTTTACCGGTCCATCCCGTCCGGAGATGTCAAAAATCAAAGATCTGCAATCTGCCGAACTGCTGGCAGCAGGTCTGCTGGTTTTGGGAACGATTCTATTCGGCCTCTTCCCCCATCTACTGCTCGACCTGATGGGAGAGTCGGTCAACCATATGATGACCCTGTTTGAAGGAGTCGCCTCATGAGCCACGCCCAATACTCCTGCGATACCGACAGCATAAAAAATGCGCTCTCCGATGCGATTGAGCACTTTGAACATTTTCTGCCGGGGCAGGCGCCGATTAAGGATTTTGTCCACCACAACACCCTGCATGGTTATCAGCACCTGGAGTTTTCAGAGGCGCTGGCCGCCTCTAAGAAACTGACCGGTGCCAACGGTTATCTACCCCTTGAGCAGTATCGAAAGTTCTATAGTGAAGGGCGTATCAACAGGCAGGATCTCACCCATGTGGTTGACGCTTCGGAGGCCCTCGAAGCGCAAAAAGAGATCGCAAACCTGAAGGGAGAAAGCCTCACTCAGCGAGACATCTACCTCACCACCCTGCTCCACCCACTGCCTCAAATGACCAACTGTCAGCTCAACTGGGAGATTGAAGATCGTGAAGCACTTACCAAAATTCAACGTGATGTCGAGCGCAGTGCCCGCAATAAGCTGCTGCACAATTCTGACATGCGCGAGGCCGGCGCGGTCACCGATCTGTGGGCTGCAGTACTTGAGGTGCTCGGTCTGCAGGAGTCTCGACTCCACCCGGAGAGTCTGACCGACCTCTCTCCTGATGAGGCCGACAGCATGATCAGCGCGCTCTATAACGAGGATGAGCGCGCCCACGATCAGCCACTGGTGCACCATCTTGCACGTAAAGAGGCACTCAAACTACACGATCAACTACTAGACCGTGTCGGTAAGGATCTCACCCTCACCGGTCTGTTGAAGAGAGTGACCGGCAAAGATCTGCTTGAAGAGATCCGTCCACAAATCGTGCGTCAGGTTGGCAGCTTTCTCGACCATGGCCTCTCCGCATGGCATACCAGTGAACGAAGCCAGGGCTTCTATGCTGCATGGCGCGTTAACGCCGGCCAGGATCTGGCCTGGATCTTTGACGACCTGCATGAGTGGACCGACGAGTTGGAGGTGCTACCCGACGATCCGCTCGATACCATCGTGATTGAGCTGCGCCGTCTCGGTCTTGAGGAGGATCGCTGGGTTCACTATCTGGAGCAGATTGCCCTGGAGATTCCCGGCTGGTCAGGCATGTTCCTCTGGCGTCATCTCAATCCCGAATATCGTGATGCCGGTGTAGAGGCGGGAGAGTTGCCGGTCGACATGATCGACTACCTCGCGGTGCGACTGGTGCTTGAGCGTCTCTATGCCCAACGTCTCTGCCGTAAGCAGTGGCAGATTGAGGCGAGCATCGATGTACTGCGCTGGTACTTCCACCGTCGCCGCTCTGAATTCCTGGTGCGTTACACCCTGTTCAACGGTCACCTGCCGGAGTACCTGATTAGCAGAGCACAACGCCTGGTTGAGAAGGCACCATTCCCACACGAAAAATATCACCAGTGGCGACTATTGGGTGACATGATCTGGACCTGGCAACAGAGCACCTCCATCTCTGAGCGCCAGCACTACACCATCAATAAAAGTGGCTGGCAGCTGTTCCGTATGGCACAACACCTTGGGCTATCGGGTGATCAGGTTCGCGAGCTCGATGGCGATCAGCTGAAAGAGATCTTCAGACTACTCAAATCGTTTGATGAAGCGGCGATGGGCTTTATCTGGCTACAGGCCTATGAGCACAACTACCGCGAGCTCTTCTTTAATGCGGTTTCACAAAACCACAATCGCGGTCACTGGAGTGAGCGCAGTCTGGAGAAGGCGCGCCCTCAATCCCAGGTGGTCTTCTGCATGGATGATCGCGAAGAGGGGACCCGCCGTCACCTCGAAGAGACCAATCCCCAGATTGAGACCATCGGTGCCGCTGCCCACTTCAACGTACCCCATCTATGGAAAGGTGTGAGCGACACCGGTAATACACCTCTAACACCGGTGGTCACCGTGCCCACCCATGAGGTTCGTGAACGGCCAATGAACGGTTGCGAGGCGACACAGCAGCACAACAGTCAACGCCGCATCCTGCGCAGTAACCTGCTCAATCTGATCACCCAACAGACCCGCCGTAGTCTGGTGAAGGCCGCTGTGATTATGGCCGCCTCCGCTCCTGTCACACTAACTGTACTTTTCGGAAAACTCTTTGCCCCCCTGGGCTTCAGCCGCCTGCAACAGCGTCTCAATAATCTGGTGGATGGCGAACAACCCACCACCTACATCCATGTGACCGCTGAACAGGCCAAGGCCAATATGAGTTTCACTGCCCCACAACAAGGCTTTACCGATGCCGAACAGGCCGTCCGGGTTGAGGCGTTTCTAAAAAATATCGGTGTCCTCAACGGATTCTCTAAGCTGTTCGTCATTATGGGGCACGGCTCAATAAGCCAGAACAATCCCCACCTGGCCGCCTACGATTGTGGCGCCTGTAGTGGTCGCCACTCCGGTGCCAATGCCCGAGTTCTGGCCAACTTTGCCAACCGTGCTGAGATCCGTCAAATGATGAAAGAGCGCGGTATCGATATCCCTGACGACACCCATTTTATCGGTGGCGAGCACAATACCTGTGACGAATCGATCACCTGGTACGATGCCGACAAAATCCCCGAAAGTCATCGAGCCGACTACCAACAGTTATGTGCAGATCTTGATCAGGCGACCAAGCTACATGCCCAGGAGCGCTGCCGTCGTTTTGCTTCGGCACCGGTTGATCCAAAACTACAGCCTGCACGCGATCACATTATTGGTCGCTCACTCGACTTCTCACAGGCACGCCCCGAGCTGGGACACGCCACCAACGCCTCGGCCATTATCGGCCGTCGTTCGGTCAGTCGCGGCGCCTTCTTTGACCGTCGGATATTCCTCATCTCCTACGACCCAACCACCGACAAAGATGGCTCGGTACTGGAGAGGTTGCTATTGGCTAACGGACCGGTAGGTGCCGGAATCAGCCTTGAGTACTACTTCTCAACAGTCGATAACAACAACTACGGCAGTGGCTCCAAGATCACCCATAATGTGGTCGGCCAGTTTGCGGTGATGGATGGTACCAGCTCCGATCTGCGTACCGGCCTGCCGCGCCAGATGATTGAGATCCACGAAGCGATGCGTCTACAGGTGATGGTCGAGGCGAAGATCGATTTGATCACCGAGATCTACATGCGCCAGCCACCACTCCAGGAGCTGATCGGAAAAGGGTGGCTACTGGTCTCTGCCAAAGACCCCGATAGCGATACCATCCATAGCTTCGATCCCGCCAAGGGGTGGGTGCTGTGGGAGGGTGACAAGATCGAACTGAAAACCGTTGCCCGTTCAGCCGACTACTACAGGGGCGAGCTGGCACCTCTGCCACCCACGTTGATTGCACAGGCCGATCCCGCCACCTCAGGAGAGTCTGTATGATAGCCCTGTTATTAACTCTGGCCATTGCCCTGCCACTGCTGGCCGCCAGCTGGATCGCCATCGGTTATAGCTTTGGCTGGAATCGCGGTGAGCAGGGTGAACGCGAAACCTCACGAGTTGCCCTTACAGCCAATGGTCTCTCTCTGTTATCGATTATCCTGCTCGATTTTCAGGCGCTAACCGGTGGCTTTGCACCACAGATTCATTTAGGTCAGTGGTTTGCGAGCGGTGATGTGGTGATTAACCTCAGCTTCACCCTCGACAGGCTTGGGCTGATCATGACCACATTGATCGCCACCATCACCCTGCTCACCATCAAGTTCTCCATCAACTATATGCATCGTGAGGCGGGCTATCAGCGCTTCTTTATGATTCTCTCGCTCTTCTCTAGCGCAATGTTATTAATTGTTGCGGCCGGTAATGGTGCGATGCTGTTTGTCGGTTGGGAGATGGCCGGTGTCAGCTCCTATCTGCTGATCGCCTACGCCTTTGAGCGTCCCACCGCTGCGGCCAATGCCAACCGCGCCTTCATCACCAACCGTATTGGTGATATCGGTCTCATCGCTGCACTATTTTTCTCCTTTGAGTGGTTTGGTGGTATTGAGTGGAGTCAGATCGCTGCGGCGGAAGATCCGACCAACCATCTCACTGCGGGTGTGGTAGCGCTCGCCTTCCTGATCGCCGCCTTTGCCAAGTCGGCGCAGTTCCCCTTCTCAGGGTGGATCTCCCGTGCCCTGGAGGGACCAACCCCATCCAGTGCAGTTTTCTATGGGGCATTGATGATTCATGCCGGCGTCTATCTTGTGCTACGTCTGCAACCCCTGATTGAACATCTACCCTGGATCATGGGGCTGCTGATTGTCATCGGTGCAATCACCACCCTCTACGGCTACCTCGGAGCACTGGTACAGAGTGATGTGAAGAGCACATTGATCTTTTCCACCAACGCCCATGTCGGCCTGATGTTTGTCTTTGCCGGCCTCGGCTGGTTTGAGTTGACCACCTGGTATCTGGTCGCCCATGCGATATGGCGTAGCTTCCAGTTCCTCAGCGCACCGGCCCATGTACAGATGATGAACCAGCCAACCCAGAGAGTACCGGCCTGGCTGAAGCGTCAGAAGTGGCTCTATAGTGCATCTCTGCAGCGCTTCTGGCTCGACCACATCGCCGACTGGCTGCTGGTAAAACCGACTCAGGAGCTGGCGCTCGATATCCACAACTTTGATGATCGGGTCGTCAACCGTATGGTGGGGCTATCGGGCTCCAGTGGCGCACTCACCTCTCTGGCTCAACATGAGGAGCAGCAGTTCGGCAGTAGCAGCTCAAAGCACAGTGCGATTGGCACCGCGCGTGGCGCGATGGGACATCTACTGCAGTGGATCGCCTCAATGCTCTACTGGTTTGAGGAGCACCTGGTTCTCAAGAGTGGTGGTGAAGGCCTGTTGAAGGGGATCTCATTCATCGGCAGTTACATCGAGCAGGTTGAGGCGCTCCTCTCTAATCCGCGCTATCTGCTGTTGATGATTATGGCGACATTTGTGGTGATTATTTAGATGGCAATTCCAATGAACGAAATCCACTGGGCGGTGCAGTCAGAGTATCCCATTCTGGCAACCCTGCAGCTGTTACCGCTACTTGCGATGATCGCTGCACTTTTCTTCAAAGAGCAGGCCTACCGTATCGGGGTTATCGCCTCACTACTTGAGATCGGGGTGGTTGCTGATCTTTTTCAAAAATTTGATGCCTCCAATGCGGCACTACAGTTTGGCGAAAAGCTGAATCTGCTCCCTCCACTCAACTATCACGCAGCGGTTGATGGTGCCAGCATCCTGTTTATCATGCTCACCGCGATTATCGGGCTACTGGTTGTACTCTACGGCAAGGTGCGCCCCCTCAATCCACAGTGGAAATTTATTGCCGTGGTACTCGCCACTCAGGTGACATTAATGGGAATGTTTGTCACCCACGACATGCTCTGGTTTATCCTGCTCTCGGCCATCCAGCTGATTCCTATCGGCTATCTGTTGACTCAGTGGTCGACCTCTCCGGAAAAGGAGCTGGCACTGGCCCGTTTCGTTCAGTTTATGGGGACCGGACTTCTTCTTTTAGCCATCGGCACCTTTATGATCGGCTGGAACTACGCTCAGCTGAACAATGGGATTTGGAGCTTTAACGTCACCGATCTTGAGCACACGACCGTGCCAACAAGTATGCAGTCGATTATCTTCTTCTTGCTCTTCTACGGTCTGGCGGTGCGGATCCCACTCTTCCCACTTCACGGCTGGCTGCCAATGGTTGCTGAGCATGGCTCAGTGGCCGCAGCCCCGATCTTCCTGCTGGGTCTGAAGACCGGCATCTATGGCCTGCTCCGTTTTGTGCTACCGGTAGTTCCCGAGGCAGTTATTGAGTGGGCCCCCTTTGTGGTCGCCTTCGCTGTCGCCGGTATCTTTTATGCTGCATTGCTGGCGATGCTACAGAACAACCTGCGTCGGCTGTTCGCCTTCGCGGTGGTGAGTCACACCAGCATCGTCATCATCGGTCTGTTTAGCCTCAACCTGCACGCCTTCCAGGGTAGTGTGATGCTCTCGATTAACTTTGGTCTGGCCATTGCCGGACTCCTGCTGATGGCGGGACTGGTCTATCGCCGCACCAAGACGCTGTTACTCTCCAATATCGGCGGGCTGTTCGACCATATCCCCATCATCGGCGTCGCCTTCTTCCTGGCAGGCCTATCGATTGTCGGCATGCCCGGCACCCCCGGATTTGATGCGGCCCATCTGGTGATGGAGGCGGCAATGGAACGCTATGGCGCACTGATGACCATCGCTGCGGCACTGGGTAATGTGGTCGCCGCCGGATTCCTGCTGTGGGCATTCCAGCGTGCCTTTTTGGCACCGGCCAGCAATGAAAAATATAGAGGGCGTGTCATTGAGCGCGCCGGTGCAATGGAGATCACCATCGCACTGTCGACCATTATAATTCTGCTACTGGCCGGATTCTTTACCGCGCCATGGCTTGAGGTGATGGAACACTCCTTTGATGGACTCAGTGCAATCTATGGAGGAGGCCACTAATGGAGACTCTCTCAACGATGCCACTACTCACCCTAATCCTGCTACTGCTGCCGG
>JAPHSO010000314.1 GCA_026193675.1 Gammaproteobacteria bacterium
ATAGCGGTGACCATGAGCAGATCAAAAAAGAAGAGGATACGAGCCGCCAACCAGAGGCCAAATAGTAGCGCCAGCAGAGGGCCGTGAATGGTCTGTACCCCGGTCCAGTTTTTACTTGCGGTGAGCAGGAAGCCGGCGATGGCAGCGAGGGCGTAGCCGAAGATCATCTCATGGGCATGCCACTGCAGGGCCGGTATTGTGGCCGGCTGCAGCGACCACTGATACTGATAGATCCCCATCCACAGCAGCATGAGCAGCACCCCGGAGAGGCCTGCGCCAAAGAAGAATGGACGAAAACCGAGATTAAAAAGGCCAAATTTGGGGAGCTCACTCCCACGTTCATCGATATTCAACATTTGTATAGTTCCAAAAAAGTGTGGGCCTATCTTACCATCCTCCGATGCTCTGGGAGTTGACTCAGATCAGTCGGGATGTCTCATTTATAAATCTTAATGGTGGCGGTTTTGTAGGGGGATTTTGGCTTTGTAATATTACTGTCACATTAAGTCACTATTATTGCCGGCCACACAATCTCTATGACGATAGATTCTTTATGGCCCAATTCAAGAGCACACCCAATCAGCAATGGCGTCTGTTAAAGGACCGGCTGGCACGCTATGGCGTCATGTTGGGCGGCATTAGCGTTATCGGCGCTATCTTGTTGATATTCTTCTATCTAGTTGTTGTTGTCTGGCCCCTGTTTGAGACCCCAACCAGTGAAGTCGTCGGCACATACCAGATGCCCGGTGGAGATAAAACGATACATCTCTCCCTTGACGAGCGTGGGGATATCGCTGGACGAATCATTCCAAACGGCGAGGTGATCTTTTTTCATACCAAAGATGGCACAGAGATCAGTCGCCAGAAGTTACCAACCAGCGCTAAAATTTCTGCTGTAGCTCTCGGCCAGATTGGTGAGGGGCAGATTGCCCTGGGTACCGACGATGGCCGAGCTCTGGTGATCAAGACCCGTTATCAGGTCAGTTTCCCCAATGATATCCGTACGGTGACCCCTCTGCTGGAGTATCCCTATGGCGACGAGCCGATGGAGATCGATTACGCCGGATACAAGATTGAACAGTTAGCATTCCGTGACTCTGAAGAGATGATGACATTTGTCGCCTCAACAGAGGCGGGGCTGCGGATTGTACGAATGAACAAAGAGGTCTCAATGCTCGATGATGAGCTCTCTCTGGAACGTGAATCGGTTGATTATGAGACCAGCCTCGATATCGCTATGATTCGTCTTGATCCCGATCAGCGACACCTCTATCTGGCAGACCAGGGTGGTACGGTTGAGCATATCTCTGTTGTTGATATGGAGGAGATTGAGAAGGTGGAGACGGTCACTCTGTTCCATGGTGATGAGAGGTTGGCCAGTTTCGATTTTCTGCTAGGGGGGATTTCCCTAATCGTCGCTAGTGATAAGGGCTCACTATCCCAGTGGTTCCCGGTTCGTGATAGCGACAACAATTATGCGTTGAGCCATATTCGCTCTTTTGATGACCTGACCTCAACCGCTACGACCCTGGCCATGGAGTCTCGCCGCAAGGGATTTATGAGTGGTGACGCTCAGGGCAATATCACCATATACCACTCAACAGCACATCGCACCGTGATGTCGATGAAGGTGAGTGAAAGTGCCGTTGCGGGGATTACCAGCTCCCCCCGTGGTGATTATATTTTTGCTGAAGATGAGAAGGGGTTGGGCCACTTCTGGCACGTCTCCAATGAGCATCCCGAGATCTCCTGGAGTGCACTCTGGGGCGAGGTGCAGTATGAGGGCTATGACGATAAACGTTATATCTGGCAATCCTCCTCGGCAAGTAATGATTTTGAACCCAAATTCAGCCTGATGCCACTCGCCTTTGGTACTCTTAAAGCGGCGTTCTATGCCATGCTCTTCGCGGTTCCTCTGGCCATACTCGGCGCCATCTATACCGCCTACTTTATGGCGCCATCGATGCGTCAGGTGGTCAAGCCGACGATTGAGATTATGGAGGCACT
The DNA here is from genome assembly GCA_026193675.1 of Gammaproteobacteria bacterium. GTDB lineage: Bacteria > Pseudomonadota > Gammaproteobacteria > Thiohalomonadales > Thiohalomonadaceae > JAOTST01. The sequence goes on from JAPHSO010000314.1 coordinate 2,008, forward strand.
ACCGACCGTAATCCTCGGATTCCTGGCGGGACTGTGGTTAGCACCAATCATTGAGAGTCACCTGCCCGGTGTCTTTACCATGCTACTGATCCTGCCGCTGGGTATTGTTGCAGCCAGTTTCGCCTGGACAAAGCTTCCCTCGGCAATTCGTCATCGTATCCCTGACGGCTGGGAGGCGGTCACATTGATGCCGGTCATTATCGCTCTGGTGTGGGTAAGCTATGCGCTCAGCATTCCGATGGAGCTGGCGCTCTTTAATGGTGACATGCGCAGCTGGATGTTTAACGAGTTTGGTATCGGTTTTGATCAGCGTAACTCTCTGGTCATCGGTCTGGCGATGGGCTTTGCCGTCATCCCCACCATCTTCTCGATCACCGAAGATGCCATCTTCAGCGTGCCAAAACATCTGACGCTCGGATCTCTCGCACTGGGTGCAACCCCATGGCAGACCTTGACGCGCGTGGTGATCCTGACCGCTAGCCCCGGCATCTTCTCGGCGGTAATGATCGGTTTGGGTCGTGCTGTGGGTGAGACGATGATCGTACTGATGGCAACCGGTAATACACCGGTGATGGACTTTAGCGTCTTCGAGGGGATGCGCACTCTGGCGGCCAATATTGCGGTAGAGATGCCGGAGTCGGAGGTCGATAGTAGCCACTACCGTATTCTCTTCCTGGCCGCGCTGGTACTGCTCAGCTTTACCTTTGTGGTTAACACCCTCGCGGAGATAGTACGTCACCGCCTGCGTAAAAAATATAGCTCACTATAGGATCCTGAAATAGATATGAAACAGTGGATTAACAGTGGCTCACCGATGATCTGGCTCAACGCCGGAGCTGTCAGTGCCAGTATTATTATGGTGGTAGCACTACTCGGATTGATTGCCTATCAGGGGCTTGGACACTTCTGGCCCAAGACCGTTATCTCCTATCAATATAGTGAGACCAGCAGCGCACCAGCTAAACGTCTGATCGGTGAGATCCATGGCGATGAGTGGGTTCCAAAAGAGCAGATGCAGCAGAATATGCCCGGTTTGAAAATTGAGGGGGATGTGGTTGAGCGTCTCCTCATTAAGACCGGTAACCGTGATAGCGGGGGACTCGACTTTCGCTGGATTGTCTCCTCACTGATTGAGTCACAGCAGACTCCCGAATCGTTGATGGTGCTGGAGCGTCATGAGTGGGGTAACTTTTATGGTTTCCTCAAGGAGATTAAAGAGGGTGACAAGCTGATCGTTAGCGATAA
>JAPHSO010000124.1 GCA_026193675.1 Gammaproteobacteria bacterium
AAGGATTGGCTCGATTGGAGTCGCTGGGAGATGTCGGGCGGTACCGGTACCGGGTTTAGTAAAAAAAGTCCCCTGGCCATCTATCACCCCAGCGGTGATATCTATATCCCTGAGGCGAAGTACGAGACCAAGGCATGGAGCACCCTCGCCCCCTACACCGATCTCCGCTATGCCCGTTGGAACGATGATCGCCAAACCGCATGGGAGGCAGAGATTCATCACCACAAACTGTTCCTGCAGAATAAGCCGGCCGATGTTCAGGAGTTCGCCATCTCTCACGGCTATAACCTGATGACCATCAACCATCTCTGGAAATGGAATGACTACATCCTGCGTGCCGGTGCCGGATTCGTAATGACCCATCCGGAGACCCGAATCTACGGTAACAAATATGATGCTGAGTCTGGTGGCTTTATGGGATTCTATGTCAAAGGCTGGACCACTCAGGTCGCAATCGAAAAACGTTTCCCGATTCAGAGTGGCTGGCTTAAAGGGATGTCGATCTATACCGAGGCCAAGCTGACCACATCACGAACCACAATTCCTATTGCGGATGGCGGCACCGCCGATGTTCCCAATACCGCACTTCACGGTCTGGTCGGATTGGTAATTCCGCTGAACATATTCATCAACTAATACCAGCACTTACCTTAGCGACTGAGACAGATGGCCGACTTCGAATTTCTCTTCAAGATCGGTGTCTTTAAAAAGAGCATCTCTGAACAGCAAGAGGTGCTCGCTGACTACTGGACCAAGGGGAGTGAGATTGTTGCCGGCTCAGGCATCAATCCACTGCCGATGCCAAAAGCGTGGGCCTCACTCAAGCGAAACTACTTCTCGATTCTGTTTATCGCCATCTTCCACATTCTAGAGATCCCTGAGCCACGGATTCGACTCTACTCAAGACTCAACCACTGCCTGCGGGCATGGGTCACCGCCTGTGACAATCTGCTCGATGATGAGCTTAAAGAGATGTTTCTCACCGACCTGCCGGAGTCGGCGCAGATCTTTAAGTCGGTACACACCCTATTAGTTGTTGATCGTATCTTCTTCCAGTTTCTACTTGATGCAAAAAAAGAGGGCGCCATTAGCGATGAGGAGATGGAACGGCTCCTTAAAATCTCACTCAACTCAATGGTCGCCAGTGGGGTTGAAGAGGCCAACGAGGAGCAGGGGGTTGAGTACAACCTCACACCGCAACAGGTGCTCGATGAGGTTCACATTTATAAGACCGGACACCTCTTCACCTCTCCCCTCGTTGCACCGTTTGAGCTGGGCGATATCGAGGATCCCGTGCAGGGCGAGGCGATTAAAGATGGACTGCTTAACTTTGGCCTGGGTTGTCAGATCCTCGATGACCTGACCGACCTCGGCATGGATCTCGCCTGCCGTAAACACAACTACATTATTGCGGTGGCAATGCAGGGAGCAGAGCGTTCTGAAAAGGAATTTTTACTGCAACTGATGGCATCAGAGAGCGATGCATTCTTCCGAGATGATATTAAGCTCTATCGAAAATTCCCAAAAGCGACCAGGCTGGCTCAGGCAGAGGCCAATGAACGCTTTGAGTATGCCCTTCAACGACTCTCGGAGGGTGGGTTGCCGATGAGTAAAACCAACCGGGTTCTGTTTATCAAAACCCTGTCAGCACTACTCGGATACCCCGAGCTACTGGCAAAGATTAGAGGCTAAGAGCCGGCGTCTGGATTGACCGCCTCTTCCATCTTGTCGATACTGATGTGACGCACATCTTTTCCCTTCACCAGATAGATCACATATTCACAGATATTCTTGGCGTGATCGCCAATGCGCTCTAGCGCCCGCGCAGTCCACATCACATCAAGCACACGGGTCACATTGCGCGGATCTTCCATCATAAAGGTGATGAGCTGACGCATAATCGAGTCATACTCCTGATCGATGCTGATGTCAGAACGTGCAACCTCCAACGCCGCCTCAGTATCCATTCTGGCAAAAGCATCAAGTGCATCGTTGAGGATCTGTCGCACATCTTCCGCAAGATGCTCCAGCTCTTTGAAGTAACCGTGGTGACTGTTCTCCGCAAGACGCAGAGAGAAGCGTGCAACACGCTCGGCCTGATCGCCAATGCGCTCCAGATCGGTGATGGTTTTAATCACGGCGACGACAAGTCGCAGATCACCCGCTGCAGGTTGGCGTCTGGCAAGTACACGGCTGCACTCTTCATCAATCGAGACCTCCATGCCGTTCACCCGGTGATCATTAGCGACCACGCTCTCGGCCAACTCGGTATCCCCTTCAACCATTGAGTTGATCGCATCGGCGAGCTGCTTTTCAACGAGCCCGCCCATGGTCAGAACACGGTTGCGAATATCCTCCAGCTCATCATTAAACTGTTGAGAGATGTGTTGACCAAATTCACCTGTTTCCATTTTGATAACCTTTATTCTAATGGCTTATATTCTGCATATTAATCTGGATGGCGCATCCCATATCGGCAAACGCCCCTATCTGACTCCAACCGCACTTTTAACTCAAGGGGGTCGGAGTCAAATTGCATTGATGGCTCAATCTTTGAGCATATATTCAATCAATTTGACCCCGACCCCTCGTAATACATTATCCGTAGCGGCCGGTTATATAATCTTCCGTCTGCTTTTCAGTAGGATTGGTAAATAGCTTATCTGTATCTCCAAACTCAATCAGATCTCCCATATACATAAAGGCAGTATAGTCAGAGACACGCGCCGCCTGCTGCATATTATGGGTAACAATGATAATAGTGTACTCATCTTTCAATTCGTAGATCAGCTCCTCAATCTTCAGCGTCGAGATGGGGTCGAGTGCAGAAGCGGGCTCATCCAGCAACAGAACCTCCGGCTTGATGGCGATAGCGCGTGCAATCACCAGACGTTGCTGCTGACCACCCGATAGTCCAAAGGCGCTATCGTGCAGACGATCTTTTACTTCATCCCAGAGTGCTGCACGTTTAAGTGATGACTCAACAATCTCATCAAGTTCACGGCGACTGTTATTGCCCTGAATCCTCAGACCGTAAGCAACATTCTCATAGATCGACTTTGGAAATGGATTGGGCTTCTGGAACACCATCCCCACATTACGACGCAGTTCAGAGACGTTAACATCGGGGGCATAGATATCCTGCCCCTCCATGGTGATTGAACCCTCAATACGCACACCATCAACCAGGTCGTTCATGCGATTAAAACAGCGCAACAGGGTCGACTTACCACAACCACTGGGACCGATGAAGGCGGAGACGCGCTGTTTTGGCAGCACCATATTGATGTTATGCAGTGCCTGCTTCTCACCATAGTAGAGGTTGAGATTGTTCACCTCCAGCGAGATGGTCTCATCGGAGAGATCGAGATTCTGCTGTACGCGATTGAGCGAACTCATATCCATCGCATGGCTTGGAGTGGATGATTCACTCACCTTGTTTGTTGACTCATTCATAATCCTGACTCTCTACTGTTCAAGGGATTTATACTTTTCACGCAACCTGTTTCTGATGGCAATCGCCGCCAGATTCAGCACGATAATAATTGCAACCAGTAGCAGCGCGGTCGCAAACACAAGTGGTCGCGACGCCTCTACATTGGGGCTCTGGAAACCGACATCGTAGATATGGAATCCAAGGTGCATAAACTTTCTGTCGAGGTGGAGGAAAGGCCAGTTACCATCGAGTGGCAGCGTTGGTGCCAACTTGACCACACCCACCAGCATCAGTGGGGCCACCTCGCCCGCGGCTCGGGCCACCGCCAGAATAAGACCGGTCATCATTGCCGGACTGGCCATCGGTAGTACGGTACGCCACAGTGTCTCTGCCTTGGTGGCTCCCAGTGCCAGACTTCCCTCTCTAATAGATGAAGGGATTCGCGAGAGACCCTCTTCGGTTGCCACGATCACAACCGGTACAGTGAGAATCGCCAGAGTCAGTGATGACCACAAAATCCCCGGGGTACCGAAGGTTGGCGCCGGCGCCGATTCGGGATAGAAGATTTGATCAATTGAGCCTCCCATGAAATAGACAAAGAAGCCGAGACCGAAGACACCATAGACAATCGAAGGGACACCCGCGAGGTTGTTGACCGCGATGCGAATCAGGCGGGTGACAAATCCCTGACTGGCATACTCTCGCAGATAGACTGCTGCCACAACACCAAATGGGGTGACGATAATCGCCATCAGGATCACCATCAGCACGGTACCGAATATGGCGGGGAAGATCCCCCCTTCGGTATTGGCCTCGCGAGGCTCTGTTGCAGCAAACTCCCATAGCTTCTCGATATAGAAACCGATCTTCTGTGGCAGTGACATCGCATTGGGCTGGAAGGCACGAACAATCTGTGCCACCGGTACGCTAACCATGGAGCCATCCATAATTTCTGCGGTGATGCTGTCACGTGAAATATCCCGGTAGAGATCCATCAGGCGCTGCTGCAGCCCCTGATACTCCTTCTCCAGCACCTGACGCTCCGCCTCTACTTTCTGGAACGGCTCACTACCCGCTGCAACACCTTTAATCTCAAGCGCCCGATCCTTGAGACGCAACTTCTCGATAAAGTAGTTAATCCGGCCGATCTCATCCTTCTCGATCACATCGATCTCTTCACGAATCAGATGGGCTCGCTCAAGACGCTGTAGCATTTCTTCCCAGAGGTTATCGCTAGCGATCAGCTTGTCACCCTCTTTAATCTCCTTGAGGAAACCATAAAAGTTACCCCACTCATGACGCTCCAGCACCATCAACGATTCGGGAATCTGCTGTG
>JAPHSO010000126.1 GCA_026193675.1 Gammaproteobacteria bacterium
GGACCGATGGTCAGCTCTACGATGTGACCTATAGCTATGACCAAGTGACAAATGATGAAAGTATGGGCTGCTACATCAACTTGGTCGACAGAGGAACTAATACTTTTGTTGGAGAGAAATCCCTGGCTAAATCACTCACCTTCGGTGGTGAGGTGATGTTCACCACCTTTGAGCCCACTTCAAGCTCAGGTGCTACATCATGCTCTCCAAGTCAGGGGGTCGCGCGCCTCTATACTCTGGATGTTGAAATGTGTGCCCCTCCAGGTTACGTTCCGGAAGATGGCCCCCCAGAATATCACCCTGATCCTCTACCTCCAGGTATCCCACCACCACCAACCATCATCATCACTGATGACGGACCGGTAGTCCTGGTTGGAACCAAGAAGATTGATAAGGACCCTGAACGTTTGATTAACAAAACATACTGGAGACAAAATTGATGGAGATAAAAAGTTTAAGGGGAGCTAACGCAGGATTTACTCTGGTGGAGCTGATGATTGTTGTGGCAATCATCGGTATCCTTTCAGCCGTTGCCTATCCAAGCTATGTCAAAAATATAGAAGGTAGCAGGGCAAACGATGCCCAGGGCGGGTTAGTGAGTTTTGCTAATGCTTTGGAGAAGCGCTACGCACGTCAGAATACTTTTCTTGGGAATGCTGCTGGTGGGGCTGACACAGGCGCACCTGATGCAAATCTCTTCCCATCTGAACTACCCATTGATGGGGACAGGAAATACTATGACCTGACGATTGCTGCAGCAGGGGTGAATACGTTTACCCTCAGAGCAACTCCCAAAAACGCCCAGGTAGGTACCGGTTTTCTGGAGCTTGATTCAACTGGAGCACGTCGCTGGGATAGAGATGATAGTGGAGGCGTTGATGGAACAGCCTATGAAAACTCCTGGGATTAACTACAGGAGCTAATATTTATAAAACATATTCATGGCTTAAATAACTAAAAGGCCGCCATCTAAAGTTTAGATAGCGGCCTTTTTTTACAGAACAATTAACCAATAATAACGAGCGTTTAACGCAATGCTTTTGGTAGTGCGAAGATCACATCTTCACTCTCACCACTCTCAATCACTTCAGCAGGATGGCCCCACTCTTCAAGCCGAGTGAGTACCTCCTGTACCAGGATCTCTGGTGCAGAGGCACCAGCGGTCACTCCTACACAGCTTGCTCCCTCAACCATCGACCGTTCAATCTCATCCGCCTTATCGATCAAATAGGCCCTGCTCCCCTCACGTGCAGCAACCTCTCTCAATCTATTTGAGTTAGAGCTGTTGGGTGAACCGACCACAAAGATCACATCACACCCTGTCGCCAACTGTTTGACTGCATCCTGTCGATTTTGAGTGGCATAGCAGATGTCGTCCTTCTTTGGTCCTTCAAGATTTGGAAAACGCTCACGCAGAGCATCAACCACAATCTTAGTATCATCCATTGAGAGCGTGGTTTGGGTCACATAGGCAAGGGTTTCTGGTTTTCTTATTTCGAGTGTGGCGACATCTTCGGGATTTTCGATGAGATAGATTGAACCACCAAAACTGGAGTCGTAGCGCCCCAATGTTCCTTCTACTTCGGGATGTCCTTCGTGACCGATCAAGATCACCTCTTCACCCTTTAGGGCATGACGGGCCACCTCAAGGTGAACCTTGGTCACCAGGGGGCAGGTCGCATCAAAGACCTGCAGATCCCGCGCTGCTGCTCTGTCAGCCACATCTTTTGAGACACCATGGGCACTAAAGATGACGGTGGCACCATCTGGAACTTCACTCAGTTCATCGACAAAAACTGCACCTTTATCCCTCAGTTCATCCACAACAAATTTATTGTGGACCACCTCATGGCGTACATAGATCGGTGCACCAAAGATCTCAATCGCACGATTAACGATCGCTATCGCCCGATCGACACCGGCACAAAATCCTCGTGGATTGGCTAAAGCCAGTTTTTTCACGATGTCACTTCCAAAACCTGGATCTCAAACTTAAGAGGGTGACCGGCAAAGGGGTGATTAAAGTTAACCGTCACTTTGTCCTCTTCAACCGCGATCACCATGCCGGGAATCTCTTCACCATTGGGTGTGGCAAATCCAATAATCTGCCCCGGTTCAGGAGCCATATCGAAATCGGCCAGTTCGAGTTGATGAACATTTTCGCTATCGGGATAGCCGAACGCCTGCTCTGGGCTGAGTTGCAAAATCTCCTTGCTACCTTCACTCAATCCAATCAGCGACTCCTCCAGCTTAGGAAGCATCGTTCCATCACCGATGGCAAAGGTTAGGGGGGCATCATCGACCCAGGTATCGTCGGCAACAGTGCCATCTTCAAGGGTGATGCGGTAGTGGAGTGTCACCCGACTTTTGGGTTCGATCGTTTGCAAGATAACCTCTCTTGTTTAATAACGCGGTTACTGAATCACCGTTCCAGATGGGCCATCTTTTTCAGATTCGGAAGAGTTCCCGAAAAATCCATCAATCAGCAACATTACCGCACCTACAAAAATTGCAGAGTCTGCAATATTGAAAGCGGGCCAGTACCACTGCTCATAATAGAGCTGAATAAAGTCGACAACATATCCGAAATAGAGGCGATCCCATAGGTTTCCTAAAGCACCACCCACAACCAGGGACAGCGCAATGGCCAACCAACGCTGCTTTGAATCAAGTCGACCGAGCCAAATAGTTATCCCGATAGAGAATACAATCGCTATCACTGCGAAGAACCAGCGCTGCCATCCACCCGCATCGCTTAAGAAGCTAAATGCGGCACCGGTATTATGAAGCAGCGTCAGATTAAAAAATGGTATCACCGCAACCGGCTCTGCATAAACAAGCAGATCGGTTGCCAGATACTTTGTAAGCTGGTCGAGGACGATGACGACCAACGAAAGCCAGAGCCACTTCAACATTGAGTCCGTTACCTATTTTATAATGGGGATAAAGTGGCTAGGCAAATTTACGCTGTTCACCTTCACCATCCACATTCTCAACACAACGTCCACACAGCTCTGGATGCTCCGCATGACTACCCACATCTTCACGGTAGTGCCAGCAGCGGTCACACTTCTGCTGCTCACTGGCAGCCACCACTATTGATACCTTGTCGCCACTGTTGAGTGTGACCTCAACGGCACCCTCAGGAGCGGCCTGATTAGAGAGGTTGGCCTGCGAAGTGATCAGTACAAAACGCAGCTCATCTTCAAGTTTATGCAGACGCTCAGCAATCGAGTCAGAGCTGTAGAGAGTCACCTCTGCCTGCAGATTGGCGCCGATGGTCTTATCTTTACGTAGCTGTTCCAGTTCACGATTGACCAGTGTACGTAGCTCCATCACCTCATCCCAGTAATCGAGATCCATCTCACCAAGCTGAACTTCGGGTAGCTGGTACCACTGCTCCAGGAAGATCGATTCACAACGCTCTCCAGGAATATGGTCCCAGATCTCCTCTGCGGTAAAACTGACAAGTGGCGCTAACCAGCGACTCATCGCCTCAATGATGTGATAGATCGCAGTCTGGGCAGAGCGACGCGCCAGAGAATCTTCCTGGGTGGTGTATTGACGATCCTTGATCACATCAAGATAGAAGGCCCCCATATCGACTGAACAGAAGTTATTCAGCTTCTTGAAAATGATATGGAATTCATAATCATCAAAACTTGGCAGCAACTCCTGTTGCAGTGCTGATGCCTTGGCAACAGCCCACGCATCAAGCGCCAGAAGATCCTTGCTCTCAACCATATCCTTTGCCGGATCAAAACCGGCCAGATTGGCCAGCATGAAACGTGCGGTGTTACGAATACGACGATAGGCATCGGCACTACGCTTGAGGATCTCATCAGAGATGGTCATCTCGCGACTGGTATCGACTGATGCGACCCACAGACGAATGATGTCAGCACCGAGGTTCTTAATCACCTTCTGCGGCGCAACCACATTGCCCTTCGACTTCGACATCTTTTCGCCCTTGGCATCGACAGTAAAACCGTGGGTCAGCACCTGCTTATAGGGTGCCTTGTCAGTGATTGCGACACCGGTCAGCAGTGATGACTGGAACCAGCCGCGATGTTGGTCAGAGCCTTCAAGATAGAGATCGGCAGGACGTTGCAAACCTTCACGGCGCTCCAGCACGCTGGCATGGGTAGTGCCAGAATCAAACCAGACATCTAAAGTGTCGGGCACCTTGTCATAGCTATCGGCCTCATCACCCAGTAGCTCTTTGGGTTCAAGATCAAACCAGGCATCGATACCGATCTTCTCTACCCGTTGTGCCACCTCTTCAAACAGTTCGGCAGTACGTGGATGCAGCTCTCCAGTCTCTTTATGAGTAAACAGGGTGATCGGCACACCCCAGGTGCGCTGACGGGAGATACACCAGTCAGGACGATTACGGATCATGCCATCGATACGCGCCTCTCCCCAATCGGGTAGCCACTCGGTCTTTTTGATCGCATCAAGTGCACCCTGGCGCAGACCATTTTGATCCATGCTGATAAACCACTGCGGCGTAGCACGGAAGATGATCGGTGTTTTGTGGCGCCAGCAGTGCGGATAGCTGTGGTTCAGTGGCGCAACCTTGATCAGTTTGCCGCGCTCCTTGAGCACCTCGACCACCGAATCATTCGCCTTGAAGACATGCTGTCCTGCAAAGAGCTCGGTGTCTGGCAGGTAGATACCGTTACCACCCACCGGGTTGGCCACTTCAAGACCGTAACGGCTA
>JAPHSO010000379.1 GCA_026193675.1 Gammaproteobacteria bacterium
GAGCTCAACCCAGAGCACCCTCTGGTCAAAAAGCTGGATGGGGAAAAGGATGAGCGTTTTGAAGACCTCGCTTCGATTATCTTCGATCAGGCGTTGTTGGCAGAGGGTGGACAACTTGAAGATCCGGCAACCTTTGTCTCGAAACTTAACGCCATGCTGCTGGAAATGAGCAAATAGAATTATCCCTGTCGGTTTGGTTTAGCCTGTAGATGAGTTAAACCGATGAGTGGTAAAGTGGCCTCTGCATCCCTGGTTTTGATGGGTGCAGGGGCTTTTCTATATTGAGATTCTGAGAGATTGGTTTGAGTAAAAGATTTAAGGTCTGGGGACACTGTGATGATTGCCATTTCGATGGCCTGATCTACTTCAGTATGATTGATGGGGAGGATTATGACGATCCCGATTCTCTAGGTGTGATGCTGGTGCAGGATTGCCCCTCCTGTGAAGTCTCAGTCAATACCTTTATCCCGATGGATCTATACCAGGAGTTTCTGGTCGGTTACGAGCCGGTTAAGGGTGATGAAGAGTCAACCTGAACTAGAATCAACACGAGTGGATAAGTGGCTCTGGGCGGCACGCTTTTTTAAACATCGTAAGTTGGCAACAGAGGCGGTATCTGGCGGTCATGTCCATCTCAATGGCAATCGCATCAAACCGGCCCGAGCGATACATGTGGGGGATGAGCTCACCATTAGTAAAGGTAACATCTCCTTTGAGGTGACTGTTGAGGCGATTAGTGACAAGCGTGGCTCTGCCACGATTGCAGCAACCCTTTACCATGAGAGCGATGAGAGCAGGGCAAAGCGCGAGGCCTATGCTGAACAGATGAAATTGCAGGCGGCGTCTGCCCCAAGTCCTGCGAAGCGTCCTGACAAACGTTCACGCAGACGAATTATCCAGTTCAAACAATAAAAATTGAATAGTTAAATGGATTCACTCTTTTTCTGGATTTCAAAGCTGGCATGGCTGTTTGTTGCCCCAGACAACGTTCTATTGTTAATGCTTACTCTAGGGGTGATTCTCCTATGGTTTGGCAAGTTGAAGTGGTCAAAAATTGTATTATCAGTGGTTCTGCTGTTGATGCTTGTTATCGCTCTTTTTCCGGTAGGTGAGTGGCTACTCTATCCTTTGGAGTCAAAATACTCACGACCTGAGTTGCCAAAGCGGATTGATGGAATCATCGTTTTGAGTGGCGCTGAAAATACAAAGCTGTCCAGAAGTTGGGGCACTATTGAGCTCAACAGTGCTGCAGAGCGGGATATCAGTTTTATCGCGCTCTCCCGCAGATACCCACAAGCTAAACTTGTATTCACGGGTGGTAGCGGCAGTATGATCGATCAGAGCACAAAGGGGGCCGATATCGCCAAGATGCTCTTTTTACAGCAAGGGCTAAATATTGATCAGATTATATTTGAGCGGGATTCGCGAAACAGCTACGAGAACGTCATCTTTTCCCATAAGTTGGTGCAACCCCGTCCCGATGAGAAATGGTTGCTGATCACCACTGCCTGGCATATGCCGCGTTCACGTGGCATCTTCTGTAAGAGCCATTGGGATGTGATTCCCTACCCAGTGGATTACCGCACTCAAAGAGACAACCTGTTTAGAGTTGAATTGGATTTTAGTAAAAACTTGAAACTTTTGGTGACCGGAGTAAAGGAGTGGCTTGGAATTGTTGCCTATAGCCTTAGTGGAAAAATGGATAATTGCTCCTAGGGGTTGAGTTTTACTAATGTGGACATACATTAGTCTTATCTAATATACTACCCGTTCAAAGTTTAGGAGAATTACCATGGCAGTCATTGAAGCAACTAAAGACAACTTTCAAGAGATTATCGATAACAACGATTTCGTAATCGTCGACTTTTGGGCGCCATGGTGTGGTCCTTGTAAGCAGTTTGCACCAGTTTATGATGAGACCTCAGAGAAGTATGACAACATCGCTTTTGTTAAGGTCAACACCGAAGAGGAGCAGGATCTAGCTGCTCACTTCCAGATTCGCTCAATTCCAACACTGATGGTCTTCCGTGATCAGATCGTCATCTACTCACAGCCAGGTGCTCTGATGGGTGGTCAGTTTGAGCAGCTTATCGGTCAGGCGAGTGACCTCGATATGGATGATGTTCGCAAGCAGATTGCAGAGCAGCAAAAAGCAGAAGCTTAGAACAGAAAGATTCAACTCGGTTGATCAATAGGGGCTCTCCATCTGGAGGGCCCTTTTTGTTTGGGGTACTATTTTTTGGGTAGCACAACGAGACGGGTTTTTGAGGCAAGATCATGCCAACCGCGATTTTCCTTATCAAAAATTGCCCAGAGAAAACCCATTGCGACACAAATCCACGAAAGTATCGATACAGCAAAACGGATAGCAGCCTGTTGCCAGCTGATGGGCTCGCCCCGTTCATCGGTAACCTGAACCCGCCATACCCTCATTCCCAGTGTCTGCCCACCATGGGTCCAGAACCATCCAAAGAAGAGAAATGCGACGGCAATATAGTAGATATTTATCAATGGGTTAGGTGTTGCAGCAACCTCTTGTCCGAAAATGATCAATAACAGCCAGGCAGCCATAAAGATCACCGCAAATAGTAGAAAAGAGTCATACAACATGGCCGCTAGACGGCGGCCTAGTGAACAGCTTGGGTATTGGGTGGCTTTTTGGGTCATAAAAATATGTGAACAAAAGTAAACAAAATGTTTATGTGATTTTACCGATCCTTTATCATTCACGCCTCAATTTTTGAACCATAGGCCAACCCATGTTGATCCTCCAAGGCGCACCTGCACTCTCTGATTTCCGTCTAAGTAAACTGAACAGACAGATTACCGATGCATTATCAAAATCGGTCACAATCGCAACACGGTACGTCCACTTTGTCGAAGTTGAAGAGCAGCTGACCGATGATGAGCTAAAGGTGCTGGAGCAGCTCCTTCACTATGGCCCTAAACGTGAAGTGACAGCGGTATCTGGTGAATTAATGCTGGTGCTCCCGCGTGTTGGCACCATCTCACCCTGGTCGACCAAGGCGACCGATATTGCCCACAACTGTGGCCTTACTGCGATTGCCAGACTTGAACGTGGCATCGCCTATTATATTGAGGGCAAGTTGAGTATCGAAGAGCGTGAGCTGGTCTCTGCGATGGTTCATGACCGAATGATCGAGATGGTCTTTAACACCCTTGAAGATGCAGAACGGCTGTTTGTGACCCATAAACCGATGCCGATGCGTCAGGTCGATATTCTCGATGGTGGTGTTGAGGAGCTCAAACGTGCCAATAGCGAATGGGGTTTGGCTCTGGCTCCAGATGAGATCGACTATCTGGTTGAGAACTTTACTGCCCTGGGACGTAACCCCTCCGATACGGAGTTGATGATGTTTGCTCAGGCCAATTCTGAGCACTGTCGCCACAAGATCTTTAATGCCGATTGGGTGATCGATGGTAAAGAGGAGGAGCGCTCACTGTTTGGGATGATCCGCAATACTCACCATAAAAATCCCGGTAAAACGCTCTCTGTCTATAAAGATAATTCTGCTGTAATTGAAGGGTTCGATGCGGGCCGCTTCTACCCTGATCCCAAAACCGGTAAATATCACTATCACGAGCAGTCGATGGCGATCTTGATGAAGGTGGAGACCCATAACCATCCCACAGCAATCTCGCCATTCCCTGGTGCGGCAACCGGTTCTGGTGGAGAGATTCGTGATGAGGGGGCAACCGGACGTGGTTCCAAGCCAAAGGCCGGCCTCTCTGGTTTTTCGGTATCTAATCTACGGATTCCCGGATTTGAACAGCCCTGGGAGACCGATTACGGCAAGCCTGACCGTATTGTCTCTGCGCTCGACATCATGATCGATGGCCCTCTCGGTGGCGCTGCTTTCAATAATGAATTTGGTCGTCCAGCCATTACCGGATATTTCCGTACCTATGAAGAGAAGGTGCCCGGTCCCGAAGGTGATGAGGTACGTGGTTACCACAAGCCGATCATGCTTGCTGGTGGTGTCGGTAACATCAAAACCGATCATGTTGAGAAGAATATTATTCCCGATGGTGCTCAGCTAGTGGTTCTTGGCGGACCGGCGATGTTGATCGGTCTCGGTGGGGGCGCAGCCTCCTCAATGGACTCAGGCACCTCGAGTGAAAATCTCGATTTTGCCTCGGTACAGAGAGGCAATCCTGAGATCGAACGTCGTTGTCAGGAGGTGATCGATCGCTGCTGGCAGCTGGGTGATGATAATCCAATTATTTCGATTCACGATGTGGGTGCGGGTGGCCTCTCCAACGCAATGCCTGAGCTGGTCAACGATGCCGGTCGTGGTGCCAAATATGAGCTGCGGGCGATCCCCAATGATGAGCCGGGTATGTCTCCTATGGAGATCTGGTGCAACGAGTCACAGGAGCGCTATGTTATGGCGATCCACGATGACGACATCGAACGTTTTGGTGAGCTCTGTGATCGTGAGCGCTGCCCCTATGCGGTGATCGGTATTGCGACCAAAGAGCAACATCTACTGTTGGGTGACGAGCACTTTGAGAATAATCCCATCGATATGCCACTTGATGTGCTGCTCGGCAAACCGCCTAAAATGTTGCGCGAGGCGGTCCATGCCTCGGCCAAATTACACTCCTTTAACAACAAGCAGGTAGATCTGAAGGATGCCACCTACCGAGTACTTCGACTACCGACAGTGGCCGATAAGAGCTTCCTGATCACCATTGGAGACAGAAGTGTTACCGGATTGGTTGCACGGGATCAGATGGTTGGACCCTGGCAGGTGCCGGTCGCAGATTGTGGCGTGACTGCAACCAGTTACGATGTTGAGACCGGTGAAGCGATGGCGATTGGTGAGCGAGCGCCTGTGGCTCTGGTTGACCATGCGGCATCGGCACGTATGGCGGTTGGTGAGTCATTGACCAATATCGCTGCAGCAACCATAGATAATATCTCCGATATCGTACTCTCTGCCAACTGGATGGCTCCTGCAGGACACCCCGGTGAAGATGCTGGGCTGTTCGATGCGGTGACTGCTGTCGGGATGGAACTCTGTCCTGAGCTGGGTATCGCAATTCCGGTAGGTAAGGATTCGATGTCGATGAAGAGTGTCTGGCAGGATCGTGGCGAAAACAAATCGGTGACTGCACCGTTATCACTGGTGATCACCGCTTTCGCACCGGTCACCAATGTACGCCGTACCCTGACGCCAGAGCTTAAGACCGATACCGATACCGATCTTATCTTTATCGATTTGGGACAGGGTAAACATCGCCTCGGTGGTTCTGCTCTGGTTCAGGTCTATAAAGAGCTCGGCAACAGCGCTCCAGATCTCGACAGCCCTGCTCTGTTTAAGCAGTTCTTTGCAGCTATCCAGGAGCTCAACCGTGAAGAGATGTTGCTCGCATATCATGATAGATCTGATGGTGGTCTGCTGATTACACTTGCTGAGATGGCCTTCGCTGCACATACAGGTATCACCATTGATCTGGAGGAAGAGCACATCGCCGCAGCTCTGTTTAATGAGGAGTTGGGTGCCGTGATTCAGGTTCGTCATCAGGATACTGATGAGGTGCTCTCACTGTTGAGAGAGGCCAATCTGGGGGGTTGCAGCCATGTGATTGGTAGCCTCAATGATGATGACCGTATTGTGATTCGTAATCATGGAGAGGTGGTACTTGATGAGTCGCGTATCGAACTTCAGCGTACATGGTCAGAGACCTCATATCAGATGCAGTCCCTGCGCGATAATCCAGAGTGTGCTGATGAGGAGTTTGAGCAGATTCTTAATGCAGAAGATCCCGGTCTGAGCGTCTCTCTAACCTATGATGTGAATGAGGATGTTGCAGCCCCCATGATTGCCACCGGTGCTCGTCCACGGGTTGCAGTATTAAGAGAGCAGGGGGTCAATGGGCAGATCGAGATGGCTGCCGCTTTTGAGCGTGCCGGTTTTGATGCGATCGATGTTCATATGAGTGACATCATCTCGGGTCGACACTCTTTAAGTGATTTCAAAGGGATGGTCGCCTGCGGAGGCTTCTCCTATGGTGATGTTCTCGGTGCCGGCGAAGGCTGGGCCAAGTCGATTCTGTTCAACTCTCGTGCTCGCGAGGAGTTTAGTGGATTCTTTGAGCGTGACGATAGCTTTGGTTTAGGGGTCTGCAACGGCTGTCAGATGATGTCCAACCTGCGCGATTTAATCCCTGGGGCAGAAAGCTGGCCTCACTTTGTGCGTAACAACTCTGAGCAGTTTGAGGCACGTTTCTCAATGGTCGAGGTGGTTAAGTCGCCATCTCTGTTCCTGCAGGGAATGGAGGGGTCACGCATGCCGATTGCAGTGGCTCATGGTGAAGGGCGCGCCGAGTTTGCTACCGCTTCGGCTGCCGATCTGCTGCGTAGTCAGCAGGTTGCCCTGCGCTATGTTGATCATGCGGGAGATCCAACCGAGCTCTATCCTGCCAATCCTAATGGTTCACCACTGGGGATCACTGGACTGACCAACAATGATGGTCGATTTACAATTATGATGCCCCATCCAGAGCGAGTCTTCCGGGCGGTTCAAAACTCCTGGTATCCGGAGGAGTGGGATGAGGATGGTGCGTGGATGCGGATGTTTCGCAATGCCCGCACAATTTGTTAGTATTGCTTCAAATACGGTTTTAAACCGACATATATAATAATGATTGTGGAGAATAAGAACGTGGCAGAACTCTTTTCAGATGAGTGGATGAAAAACTACATGGAAGCGTGGAATCAGGATGATGAAATTACCAAACCACTGGCAGAGATCGGTTTTAAGTCAAACGTGGGCTACGGTTTTGAGGGAGATGAGAAACCGGCCGGTGTGATTGTTGTTGAAAACGGTCAAATGATTTCAGCAGGTGCTTATAACGGTGAGACGCTCAACTGGGATCTGCGTGCTAAAAAAGAAAACTGGGAAAAATGGCTCTCAAAAGGTCTGGGACTCGCCGGCCTCGGCATGGCCTACGCATCACGTAAGCTTAAGTTTGCTGTGGGTGATTATGCCTCTATGGTTAAAGACCCCCGGATGGCAGGTCCATTTATCAAAACCTTTAAGGTGATGTCAAAAATATAGGTTATTCAATCTATCGAGATACAAGGCGTCCTTTGGGCGCCTTTTTTATTGGGCGCAGATCAACGCTATGATTGAAGGCTAAAATTTCTTGATGCACTTCACGAAGTCATACATCACGAGTTGAAATGAGTTCCTTAAACCCTATAATAACCAATGGAATTAATAACGATAAAAGGAGTCAAGGAATGGAAAGGGTTATGGAATGGGATAATTCTCTCAACACTGGGATCGATATCATTGATAAGCAACACCAGGGGATTGTGGAATTTATCAATAAGTTGCACACCGCTTCACACAATGGTGATCGAGAAATAGTCGGGGATGTACTAACAGGTCTAATCAACTACACCGTCTCTCACTTTGCCTTTGAGGAAGATATGCACGAAAAGCATGGCTACCCATTGGCTGCGCCGCATAAAAAGGTGCATGAGATGTTCGTAGAGCATGTCGCAAGTTATCAGGAAAGGCACAATAACGGTGAGGATATAGCACGTAAGCTATCCGGTGAGTTGGTGGTCTGGTTGGGCAACCACATTAAGAACGAGGATAAGGATTACGTGCCCTATTGCTCTAAACCGATTGAGAAGGGGGTACTCAGCAGAATGCTGGGTAAATACTTTAAGTAGGATTCTAAATAGCAAAACGGAGCCTTCTGGCTCCGTTTTTAATTGAAAAATA
>JAPHSO010000001.1 GCA_026193675.1 Gammaproteobacteria bacterium
CCCACAAAACCGAGATAGGTGTAGGCGAAGCATCCGGGAAGCATGAAGATATAGGTGGCGATGATGTAGTGTGAAAGTTTGATACGTGTCAGACCCAACGCGTAGTTGAGCAGGTTGAAGGGGAAAAGCGGTACCAGACGGACAAAGGCGACAAATTGCCAGCCCTCTGCCTCAACGCCCTCTTTAAGCTGTTTTAGTCGTCCACCGACGCGATTTTCCACCCAGTCAGAGGTGAGGTGGCGTGCAATTAGAAACGAGATTGTAGCGCCAATAGTGGCTGCCGTTAGATTGTAGAAGGTGCCCCAAAAAGGGCCAAACAGAGCGCCACCGGCGAGGGTCAGTACCGAACCGGGCAGGAAAAATACCGAGCCTAGCGCATAGACCAGCATAAACAGCAGTGGACCTGCGACGCCGGCACCTGCAATCCACTCTTCAAGGAGTTGGGCATCAAATTGATCTCGATAGAAGATGGCAGTACCGATGCCTGCAACCAGTAAAACTATGATTAATAGCCTACTTTTCATCCTTCTCACTCCACTCCCTTCTATTGATAGCATAATCACTAATCTTGCCAACAAAAGGTAGCATTAACATGCCCGGTAGCCACGAGACCTGTTTCGGCTCACGATATTTATGGATACCGATGGTCATGCCGATTTGGCCGGCACGTGGCTCGGCCCGGTAGGTGCCAAACAGACGATCCCACCAGGTGAGGCTAAATCCGAAGTTACTGTTGGCCTCATCATCCTCCACCGAGTGGTGCACCCGATGCATATCGGGGGTGACCAGAAACAGGCGCAAAACTCGATCTAGCCCCTTAGGTAGACCGACATTACTATGATTAAACATCGCCGTAGCATTAAGAATAATCTCAAACAGGATCACCGCCACCACGGGGGGACCAAGCACCACAATGGTGGCAAACTTAATCAGCATCGAGAGAATGATCTCAATGGTATGAAACCGGGCACCGGTGGTGACATCGTAGTCTGGATCGGCATGATGAACACGATGCAGACGCCACAATACAGGCACCCCATGCACCAGCACATGCTGCAGGTAGATGATGAAGTCCATGGCGATAACAGAGATCACCACCGCAACCGTAAATGGCACCTCATAATAGTTGAGCAGCCCCTGTCCATTTTCAGCAGCAAAGGCGGCAACACCCACTGCAGCGGCGGGAAAGATCAGACGCAGAATAAAACTATTCAGAAAGACTAAACCTAAATTATTGGCCCAGCGTACCGCTTTGGAGACAGTGAGTGCTCGACGTGGTGCAATCATCTCCCAGATCGCCATCACCGCAAAAATGCCGAAGAAAAAACTCATGCGAACGGTGACCTCGTTGGCCATGATCTGCTCAGTAAAACTCAATTTACAACTCCACTAAATGATTAAACAACCGTTTGCGAGATAATCTATTTACACCCAATTTGTAGTCCTGGATACAACTGCTACAATGGTGTCAGGTGTAAACTATTCAATAGATTACTTGAATATTAGCTTAATTGAATACAAATCTATGTCAAGCGGCAACTTTAAACAGGATCTCTTCACCCAGTTCGCACGGGTCGGCAAGGCGCTCAGTAACGGCAATCGGCTAGAGCTGATCGAGTTTCTCGCCCAGGGTGAGCGCAGTGTAGAGGAGCTCTCGAAAGTGGCCGGTCTAACGGTTGCCAATACCTCACAGCATCTGCAGCAGCTACGACAGGCCGGTCTGGTCAACTCACGTAAAGATGGGCTAAAGGTCTACTACTCAATCAGCGGTGGTGATGTGGTGGCGCTATTTGGCAGTCTCCGAGCGGTAGCCGAACGCCACATTGCCGATGTTGAACAGTTAGTAAACACTTACCTTACAGTCAAGGATGATCTCGAACCGGTGCCGGCCGGGGAGCTACTGGAGCGTGTACGCAATGATCTGGTGACAGTGCTTGATGTGCGCCCTCCCGAGGAGTACGCCGCAGGACATCTACCCGGCTCAATCAATATCCCGCTCAAGGATCTTGAGGCCCACCTTGATGATCTTAATCCCGAACATGAAATCATCGCCTACTGTCGTGGACCTCACTGCATTCTCGCCTTTGATGCGGTCGCCAGACTGCGTGACCGTGGCATGAATGCTCACCGACTGGAAGATGGTTATCCTGAGTGGGAGCTGGCCGGTTTACCTATAGAAAAAGCTCTATAACAAACGGATGGTTAGTGAGTGAAAAGCTCACGATTTAGATCAGCAAGATCCTGATCCGCAACTCCCCACTGTTTTCGATCAAATTAAAAAGACGATCGATATTGGGATGTTTACCCGGATTGGAACGGGCATCCTCAGTATGTTCTGCATAAAGCTCTAATCCCTTTTTCGCAGCGTTGCTGTCCAACACACCAAACTCCTGTAGCAGTGCATTGTAGAGCGCCACGGAACCCGCCTTACCCGGCCGATTCTCAATGATCTCTATCGCCCCCTCCTGATCAATCAACTCCAGGGCATCGATATGATCAATTGGCGGCATATTGTTCAGGTTTTCAGCAAAACTACTCATACTCTGTTCATCGTCTCATTAGTAAAAAAATAGATCTTCAAATGTAACAGTTTCTAACCGGGTCATTTCTCATAAATCCGATAACTGTTCTTGCCCTCATGTTTAGCCAGATACATCGCCTGATCGGCACATTTAAGAAGATAGTTCGCAGTCGCACCATCGGTTGGGTAGAAAGAGATTCCGATACTTGCTCCCAGAGTTATCATCTGCCCTTCGATACTCACCGGTTCTGCAAGGGCACCGATAATCTTCTGGGCCACAACCTCTGCCTCATTCGCGCTACTCACATCACTCAACATAATGGTAAATTCATCACCGGCCAGTCGGGCAACAACATCACTCTCGCGAACACTCCCTTTCAAAATTTTGGCAAAAGCGATGAGCGCATGATCACCTGCACTATGGCCCAGGGTGTCATTAATATTTTTAAAATCGTCCAGATCAATAAGCATTAGCGCGATGATGCGATCATCACGCTTCGCATGCGCCATCGACTGCTCCAGATAGGCATTCATCAAATTTCGATTGGGTAGATCACAGAGTGGATCATGATGGGCAATATGCCACAACTCCTCTTCACTGCGTTTTACCTCAGTAATATCTCGGAATATAGCGATGTAATTTTCGATATGATTGTACTCATCCTTAACCACATTGATGGTCATCCAGACCGGAATGATTTCACCATTACTGCGCCGGTTCCATAACTCTCCCTGCCAGGTTCCATGATCGATGAGCGACTGCCATAACCCTTTATAGAAGTCGATATCCTGACGTCCAGATTTTAATTTTCTAGGTTGTTGACCAACGATCTCTTCATAGGAGTAACCCATAATCCTGCTAAAACCGGCATTTACATTAAGAATAATATTATCCCTGTCGGTGATCATGATCCCTTCAGCAGTGTTATTAAAGACATGATCAGAGAGCTGCAGTTTCTGCATTAGCTCACGTTGTTCAGTAACATCCTGAACGGTGCCGATCATCCGTATCGGATTTCCAGCATCATCTGTTGAGACCTCTCCCTGCTCAAAGACAAAACGGATAGAGCCATCAGGCAGAACAATCCGATGCTCAATTGCGTAATCTTCAATTCCCTGAACAGCCCGCTCGACAGAACAGCTAACTAACTCACGATCATCGGGATGAATACATTCTGAAAAAAGCTCATATGATGGTTCTGACATCTCTTGATTAAGGCCAAAGATTGTAAAAATCTGTTTTGACCATTTAAGAGCACCAGTTGTTATATCCCACTCCCAGTGCCCCATATTACTGATGCGCTGTGCCTGGTTCAGATGCTTTAAACTATCGTTCAACGCTTCGGTACGTTCATCAACTCGCTGCTCAAGCTCATGATGCAGCAGCTTTAACGCCTCTTCAGCTTTACGTCGTTGCAGGTTCTCCTCTGCCAGTCGGCTACGATCGCGACGAATCTGATTGTTTTCGATATAGGCAATCAACAGGCTGGCAATAATTGCCAGCACTGCCAGAGCAATAAGCCAGTTAAGGCTTGATCTGTATTCAGCCAATGTTCTTTCAACATCATCGTTAGCCTGCAATTGATAAAAAGAGAGGATGCTATCGCAATGGTTCAACACCTCATTTTGTACCGGAAGTGATTTGTCTAACAGATACTGTCTGGCTTTATCAGTTTCACCATTATCGTATAGAACGATCACCTGCTGTAGATGAGGTGTTCCCCAGGTTGTCAGCTCTCGCAACTGCTTGAAAAGTAGCTGCTCCTCATCACTACTGATAAGCCCCTCTAATTCTGCCCGAACCTGAATAAATCGACTCGCCAAACCCATAAAGTATTGACGACTCTCATCCTGAGCAAAGGGGTCTTCATAATTAATCACCTGAAATAGCGTCACCATACGCTCTCTGATAAGCGTACGAAGGGTATAGGTGAGTTCAATCTTCTGCTGACGCTCGACGCTAAGCCGCTGCATATCGTTTTGCATTTTGTGAAGATACAACACAATACTGACCGCAATAATCGCCAATAGTGAAATAGTGGCCGAATAGCGAATAATGCTTCTTAAAATCAGGGATTTTTTAGGTTCGTTCGGCATTTGGAAGTGACCGTCTCCTATCGTTAAGACTTTGTACAACTATCCGGCGGATATTTCAAACAGGCCATGAATATGCTTTGCGCTATCAAACCGTTGATATAGTCAAATTATGATCAAAGATTCCCAACTCTATTCATCTTGCAGCTCATCCCGTTCGCTCTTTTTAAGACCACAAAAGTATCGTCCCTTTTTCTCCAGTGCACTTTCAACAGGAACCACATGTCCGCATGAGAAACACTTCACCATATCATCAGGTATCTCAGCAGGAGGTTGCTGAACCTTGCTGATACTTCTGTTTATCGATATTTTCATAAGCAGATAAAAAAGGGCTGCAGCCGCTGCCAGAACGATTAGGATAATTGTCAGTGTATTCATCTGCGCTACCATTTACTTCATATGATGATTGTTTGCATAGACGATTGTATCACCTGCATTTTGTCACACAGCGAACTGCTCTTCTTCACAACAAATAGAACCACTTATTTTAACAGGGGATTTTAAGTGGGCTCTTCCCCAACAGATAAAGATTGATTTAAACCGTTTCACCCCTATCCTCTGTTGATGAGAATTGAGTTTCATAAGCATATTGATGAGATCCCGATAGATAGCTGGAACGCGCTGGTGATCGATAACAATCCATTTCTGCATCATGAGTTTCTTGCGGCGATGGAACACAATGGATGTGTGGGTGAGACCTTTGGCTGGATCCCCCACCATATGGCAATCTACAAAGATGATCTGCTCGTTGGTGCAATGCCGCTTTATGAAAAGCATAACTCCTATGGGGAATTTGTTTTTGACCATGCCTGGGCCGATGCCTACCAACGCTCAGGGATACGCTACTTTCCCAAACTGGTCTCAGCAGTCCCCTACACTCCAGCGATGGGTCAGCGGCTACTGACGAAACCTGGAGATGAGCAGGATATTTACCCAATATTGATAGAAGCAGCGATCACCCTTGCAAAGGAGATGGGTATGAGCAGCTTTCACTGTCTCTTTCCTACACCTGAACAGCAGCAGTTTATGGAGTCGGCCAATCTGACAGAATCACTGCTTACCCGCCATGACTGTCAGTTTCACTGGAGTAACAGAGGCTACAGTAGCTTTGATGATTTTCTCGATCACCTCACCCGCAAGAAACGCAAAAATATCCGTCAGCAACGCAAGCGTGTTTCAGAATCTGCTGTAAATATTCGTGTGTTAGATGGCCATACCGCCAGCGCTGATGATTGGCACCACTTCACCAATTTTTATAATCGCACCTTTGAGGAGAAGTGGGGCATGGCCACCTTTAACGAGGGATTCTTCAAAGAGGTTGCACAAAAGCTACCGGATCAGATTGTGTTGATGTTAGCAGATCTAAATGGCGAGACTATCGCCGGAGCCCTCAGCTATCGCAGCGATACCACCCTCTATGGCCGCCACTGGGGCTGCATCGAGGAGATCGACATGCTCCACTTTGAGCTTTGTTACTACCAGGGTATCGAATATGCGATCGAACAGGGTCTTAAAATATTTGAGCCCGGCGCTCAGGGTGAGCACAAGATCGCCCGCGGCTTTCTACCCACACTCACTCGATCCAGCCACTGGGTTGCCGATGCCCGTTTTCAGGGGCCGATTCGTGACCATGTGGCTCACGAACGGGCAGCGGTTGCTGACTATATTGGGGATCTTACCAATAGCAGCCCCTATAAATAGTCATTGACCCTGCGCCACCCATTTTTTACATTGAAGGGCTAGCACTCAGAGATAGAGCCGCCCCCCGCTTCCGGACTGAAAATTCATCTCTAATTCCATAGTAAAACAGGAGTTATTAATGACCATTATTCGCAACCTACTGGCACTTATCGGCGTAGTCGCCATCACAATATCTACATACAGCTACATCAACTACCGGTCGATTATTGCCGAGTTTGATCCTGAAGCGACACGCACCTACACCGAAATGTTCAGTAGTCTTCTTGAAACTAAGAATGGTGCCGAGGCGACCGTCTGGAAGGTTCCTGTTCAGGAAGGTCTCACCGCAGAAGATGTGGAAGAGGCGATGAAATTTGTTGCCAACGAGCACAACATCGCCAACGTCGGTGAGCTACCCATCTATCTGGATATCAAAGCAAAAACCGGTGTTGAGTACCGTTTCGCCCAAATCTATATGTTCTGTAACTCCCTCACCGCCGCCAAAATGATGGACTACAGCGATGCCTTCTCCGCCTACCTCCCCTGCCGCATCACCATGATCGAAGACAAACAGGGAAAGTTGTGGCTCATCTCACTCAATATGGATCTGATGATCTACGGCGGCGCGCCTCTACCACCTGCTTTGAAGGAAGAGGCGATGAAAGTGAAAGAGATCATCCTCGATATCATGAAACGAGGTGCTACTGGAGAGTTCTAAATAATCCGGCCCAATATAAAAAGCCGCCCTTGAGGCGGTTTTTTTATGTTCGAAAAAAATGCTACCTATTTGGAGTTATTTTCTCTTTACCGTCTCTAAGGTATTTTGTGGGCCATCAAATAGTCCATTTCCCTTTGCTTAAATCTTAATTTCCCGAGGCCCATCTTGAGTGAGTTTTTAGGTCAATCCAACACTGACTCCATCGTAACGATCATCAAACTGCTATGCAGTGATGAGCAGCAATCGGCAGATGCGCTGATTGAACACTTTGCTAACCAGTGTGAGTTTCTCGAAGTTCACGAAGTGGATGAGGCGCTCAACCAGTTGAGCAAAGAGGGGGTTAAGTTTAATGATGAACCACGTGTCATTGAGCTCTATCACGGACTGCTACAGGAGAAGCTGGCCGCCGCTGAACGTAACCTCTATCCACCCGGTCATCCGGTACGGGTCTACATGGAAGAGAACAGCCTCATCCGTAACCTGTTTGCCAAACTAAACCGCATCGCACCAGTCACTGAAGAGGGTCGCGAAACTGCAGCAGAAATTATTAGTGAACTGAGCAGGGTCGACCTCCACTATCTGCGTAAAGAGAATCAACTCTTCCCGCTACTTGAGAAACATGGTTGGGACAGCCCCAGTAGGAATATGTGGGCGCTGCATGATGAGATTCGTGCACAACTCAAACAGGCTCGCACACTAATGGTCGACGGTCCCATTGATCAACTCAACCGCTGTCTGGGTCCAATGCAGAGTGACATGATCCGTCTGATATCGATTGAAGAGGGAACCCTGTTGCCCAATGCGATGGAGCTGCTAGAGGAACAGGAATGGGAAGAGATGCGCGAAGGTGATTCAGAGATCGGCTGGATGTTTGCAGAGGAGCCGGCCCTATTTCCTCCACAAGCTGCACAAAAGAGTGATCCGGCTGATGCTGCAGATGCTGACTATGTCCACCCATCACAACTGACCGAACCCTCTGAGCTTCCCAACATCACCGATCAAACATCGCACTACGATGAAGGCTACATGACACCCGATCAGGTCAACCTGTTACTCAAGGTGCTCCCTCTCGATATCACCTATGTCGATGAAAATGATCGCGTCATCTTCTACAACCGTGGTGAAGAGCGCACCTTCCCCCGCAGTAAAAACATCATCGGTCGTGAGGTACGCTTCTGCCACCCCCCCAAATCGGTCGATACCGTACTGAAGATTCTGGAAGAGTTTAAAAAGGGGACGCAAAGCGTTGCCGATTTTCGGATTCATGTGAAGGGGCGTTATATCCTCATCCGCTATTTTGCGGTGCGTGATGAGGATGGTACCTATCGGGGTGTGGTGGAGATGTCACAGGATATTACCGATATTCAAACCCTGGAGGGTGAGCAGCGGCTGCTTGATTGGAAGTAAGAATTATTTTTAAAAAATTAAAACGATTGGCTAGCTCCATGCCATCAAAATATCCATATATTCGCTGAGGATACCCAATCTGCCTTTTGATGGGGAGCAGGAAAAATAGAGAGATTCGATTCAAGATTTTCGCTCGGCTACCGATAATTCTGTTATGCCCGGAATTCGCCGAAATAGAAGCTATCGCCCCATCTCTCTACTGGAGATGACCATGCGCCAGACCCTGGATGGGATGGAGGACTTCACCTCGGCCTATGGACTGGAGCAGAGCCTGCTGGATATTGAGTTTGAACTGCTCGATACCCACGCCATTGAACCGCTGCCCACCAAGAAAATATCTCACCCTTTTAGTGCTCGGATTCTCCGTTTTCCAAATCTCCTGAAATAATTCAACTCTGAATTGACATAAGTCAGGCCCAGCTCCCCTCTCTAATTAGCGCAGCTACCTTGAATAGCGTAGAATTGGCCGCCATTGTGTTGGCAACTACAGACCCGTAACAAATTGAAATTTCACCTATTTTTCGTAGTCCCTTTTGGCTATGTTGCAGTGGACCTACAACGTGACTGAATACGCACTCATTCTGGTTAGTACCGTACTGGTCAATAACTTTGTGCTGGTCAAGTTTCTCGGCCTCTGCCCCTTTATGGGCGTCTCGCGCAAGCTTGAGACTGCGATGGGTATGGGACTGGCGACCACCTTCGTACTGACCCTCTCATCCGTTGCCAGCTATCTGGTTAACGAATACATCCTGATTCCTCTCGATCTGGCCTATCTGCGTACCATCGCCTTTATTCTGGTGATCGCCGTGGTGGTGCAGTTCACTGAGATGGTGGTGCACAAGACCAGTCCGCTGCTCTATCAGGTGCTGGGTATCTTCCTGCCGCTGATCACCACCAACTGTGCGGTGCTTGGTGTCGCCCTGCTCAACACCCAGAC
>JAPHSO010000078.1 GCA_026193675.1 Gammaproteobacteria bacterium
ACCCACAGCGTCTGCAGCAAGCTGGTGAGTCATTCCAAATTCATCGATGAGGCGCTGCAGTGCATTGGCCTCTTCCATTGGATTGAGCTGCTCACGCTGAATATTCTCGATGAGCGCCATCGCCATCGCATCTTGATCGCTTACATCACGAACGACTGCCGGAATTTCGTGCAGTCCCGCCAGCTGTGAAGCGCGCCAGCGACGCTCTCCAGCGATGATCTCGTAACGGCCCGGCTCTGCAATTGGGCGCACGACAATCGGCTGCACTACACCCTGGGCTCGAATCGAATCGGCCAACTCTTCCAGACTCTCAGGATCGATATCAATTCGCGGCTGGTAGACACCACGCTGAAGAATATCGACCGGTAGCCATTTCAGCTGTCCGCCATCAACACTCTCCTCACCTGTATCAGTGCGATCCTCTGCATCAATGGGGACCGCTTTTGCGCTGCTTCCCAAAAGGGCTTCAAGCCCCTTTCCCAATCCTCGTTTCTTTACGGCCATATAACTTTTTCTATTTATTTAATTTGTGTTGTAACTTAATGGACAGCCGGTTGCGGCTGTGACTTTTTACGCAGCATCTCGCCTGCAAGTGCCAGATAGGCAACGGCACCTCGTGAACTCTTATCGTAAGTTAGCGCCGGCATGCCGTAGCTTGGAGCTTCGGCCAGACGGACGTTACGTGGAATCACGGTACGATAGACCTTCTCACCAAAATGCTCAATTAGCTGAGCTGATACATCGGTCGAGAGATTATTACGTGGGTCATACATGGTGCGCAGAAGCCCTTCCAGTTCCAGCCCGGGATTAACCGAATTTTTGATATCTTCAATTGTGCCCATCAGGGCGGTCAGTCCTTCCAGAGCATAGTATTCACACTGCATCGGTATCAACACTGAATTGGCGGCAACCAGGGCATTCAGTGTCAGCATATTGAGCGAGGGGGGACAGTCGATCAGGATAAAATCGTAATTGTCTTTAACCTTTTCGAGGGCCAGACGTAACTTTTGCTCACGCGCCACTAAAGTGTTCATCAGCTCCACCTCAGCAGCGGTTAGGTCACCACTGGTGGGAACGATATCGTAACCGGCCGATTCCGAACGAACGATCACCTCATGAGGAGCCTTTTTATGCAGCAGCAGATGATAGCTACTATGAACCAGATCATCCTTATCAATACCGCTGCCCACAGTGGCATTGCCCTGAGGATCGAGATCGACCACCAACACTCGACGTTTGGTTGCTGCCAATGATGCTCCCAGATTAATACAGGTGGTGGTCTTGGCGACACCACCCTTCTGGTTTGCTACTGCAATAATCTTGGTCATCTATATATTCCCATCCTCTTAATCTCTATCAGGGCTATCACGCTTAATAATCAGCAGATGACGCTGCTCCTGTTCCAATCCTGGAACGCTCAGTTCGACCATCTTCTCAATTTGATAACTCTGCGGAATCTCGGCCACTTCGGCCGAATCGATCTGCCCCTTCATCGCCACCACTCTCCCCTCTTCATCAAGAAGGTGGGCAGTCAGTGTAATTATATCTTTGAGTGATGCAAATGCGCGGCTCAGGATCGTATCAAATGGCCGCTTGGGTCTGAACTCCTCAATGCGCGAATGTACCACGTTGAGGTTGTTGAGTCCCAATTCACCCTTCGCCTGCACCAGAAAGCGGGTTTTTTTGCTGTTACTATCGAGCAGGGTGAATTTTTTTTCAGGAAAGCATATTGCCAACGGAATACCGGGCAGGCCACCACCGGAACCCACATCAAGCAGCTGCTCACCATCAATATGGGGCGCTACCGCCAAACTATCGAGCAGATGGCGCACCACCCCCGACTGGTGATCACTGATCGCCGTAAGATTGTAGACCCTGTTCCATTTGATCAGCAGATCGAGATAATCGAGCAATCTGTTCTGCTGTGCCTCACTCAGATCAATACCAAGTTGAGCAACGCCATCTGCCAATGTCTCACTTATCAACTTCAGGCCGCCTTATGCTTTTTGAGGTGAACCAGCAAAATCGAGATTGCCGCCGGAGTCACACCAGAGATACGTGATGCCTGACCAATCGTTGCGGGGCGAACCTTGGCCAGTTTTTCACGCACCTCATTAGAGAGGCCGCGCACCTCTGTATAATCTAGAGTAACAGGCAGAGAGGTCTCTTCATGACGAATTTGCTTCTCTATCTCCTGCTGCTGACGCTCAATATAGCCGGAGTATTTGGCCTGAATTGTCACCTGCTCAGCCACCTTCGCATCGGTAACCGGCTCCATACCTGGAATCAGGCTAACCAATCCATCGTAGTCAACATCGGGACGACGTAGCAGCTCCATCAGCGAGTGCTCTCGATTCAGACCTTCAGGTAACACACCCTCTTCGTTCTCGATCTTTCCAGGATGGGCAATCGTGCTCTTGAGCCGCTGCTGCTCCTGCACAATCGACTCCCGCTTTTGTGTAAATAGTTGCCACTGTTCATCACCAATCAGACCTAGCTCGCGACCCATCGGAGTGAGGCGCAGATCGGCATTATCCTCGCGTAGCAGCAGACGATACTCGGCGCGGCTGGTAAACATACGGTAGGGCTCAGCGGTACCCTGGGTGATCAGATCATCGATCATCACCCCGATATAGGCCTCATCCCGACGTGGAGACCAGGCCTCTTTGCCCTGTACCTTAAGCGCTGCATTAAGCCCCGCCATCAGCCCCTGTGCCGCCGCCTCTTCGTAACCGGTGGTGCCATTGATCTGACCTGCAAAAAAGAGTCCCGATAGTGACTTGGTCTCAAGTGAAGGCTGAAGGTCACGAGGGTCAAAGAAGTCGTATTCGATGGCATAACCGGGGCGCACAATCTGCGCCTGCTCGAAGCCCTTCATCGAACGTACCAGGTTGATCTGTACATCGAATGGCAGGCTGGTGGAGATGCCGTTGGGGTAGAGTTCGTGAGTGGTCAGCCCCTCGGGTTCAACAAATATTTGGTGCGAGTTCTTATCTGCAAAACGGACCACTTTATCCTCAATTGAAGGACAGTAGCGAGGCCCCACTCCCTCAATGATGCCGCTGTACATCGGTGAGCGGTCCAGTCCGCCACGAATAATGTCATGGGTCTGCTCATTGGTGTGGGTGATAAAACAGCTGATCTGGCGTGGGTGCTGCTCCGCCCTGCCGGTGAATGAGAAGGTGGGGATGGGGCTGTCCCCCGGCTGCTCCTCCATCACACTGAAGTCGACCGAACGGCCATCGATACGTGGCGGGGTGCCTGTTTTCAGGCGCTCTACCCTGAAGGGCAATTCACGCAGACGATGGGCCAACGCATTCGCCGGCGGATCACCGGCACGGCCACCCTGATAGTTAACCTGCCCAATATGGATCACCCCACCGAGGAAGGTACCGGTCGTTAAAACAACGGTAGGGGCGCTAAAGCTCAATCCCATCTGGGTCGTTACACCGGTGACTCGATCACCATCGACCACCAGATCTTCAGCCGCCTGCTGAAACAGGGTGAGATTCTCCTGGTTCTCTAGTGCGTGACGAATTGCCGCCTTGTAAAGCACCCGATCGGCCTGTGCACGTGTCGCTCGAACAGCCGGCCCCTTGCTCGCATTAAGCGTACGGAACTGAATCCCTGCCCGGTCAATGGCATGTCCCATCTCGCCGCCAAGGGCATCGATCTCTTTAACCAGATGGCCCTTGCCAATCCCTCCGATCGCCGGATTACACGACATCTGGCCCAGGGTATCGATGTTATGAGTCAGCAGCAGCGTACGCACACCCATCCGCGCCGCAGCTAGTGCAGCTTCGGTACCGGCATGTCCGCCACCGATGACGATCACATCAAATTGTTCTGGGAAATACATATCAGGGATTTGGAGGTATGGCGAAGAGATCGCGATGGTTTCGGGCGGCTATTGTAAAAATTGCCGGGGTCAGATGCAATTTATATAACTGGCACCCAATCAGACTCATAAAAATGCTCGCCTGTTCAGCCAATCTAACCGACGAAACTGACCTCATATGTTACCTTTATAGACACCATCTCAATATGACGATCTGGAGCCACCAATGAACCAACCTGCTATCTCCGTTCACGCCTCACTAAGGGGCGCCCTCTATTTCATCACCCTCCTGCTTTTGGTCTCGATAAGCAGTAGCTGCGTTAAGGTCGATAAGGCGGTCAGCCGCTATCAGGAGCTCAGCAAAAGCGGCAAACTTGATAGCAAAACGGTGGTTGCCGGTCTCAAGGAGGCGCTCAAGGTCGGCACTGAACGCACCGTCCTCTCCACATCTGCGGTTGATGGTTATCTGGGTGATGCGCTGATACGTATTGCGATGCCCAGTGAATTTCAGAAGATGGGCAAGGCGCTGCGCAAAGTCGGACTGGGTCGATATGTCGATGAGATGGAGGTCGCTATGAATCGTGCTGCAGAACAGGCCGCTACCGAGGCACGCGATGTTTTTTGGCAGGCGATCAGCAGCATGACTCTGGATGATGCCTTTAGCATCCTCAAAGGTGACGATAGCGCCGCTACCCGTTACTTCCGTTCACGTACCGAGCCCTCTCTTCGCAGGCGCTACCAGCCCATCGTCGGAGAAAAGATGAAAAGTGTTGGACTATACCAATCCTACAACAGGGCGGTAGAGGCCTATATGAAGATCCCTTTTGTAAAAAAACCTACGCTGGATCTAAACAGCTACGTCACCGATGGTGCGTTAGATGGTCTATTTAATGTATTGGCGCAGGAGGAGAAGAAGATTCGTATCGATCCCGCCGCACGAAGTACAGAGCTATTGAAGCGGGTATTTGCAGAACAGTAATTGAGCCTGCTGACTACTCAGCATCACCTGCTGAGATGACACCCTTTTTAAGCAGCTCAGCAAAACTGCCGGCATCTACAGGACGACTATAGAAGAAGCCCTGTACCGTGTTGCAGCCCTGTTTTTTAAGAAACTCGATATGGGCCGCATTCTCAGCACCCTCTGCCACCACCTCCAGCTCCAGCCCCTGCGACAGTGCAATAATTGCACGGGCGATCTCAGCAGTATTTTTGTTGGACTCCAGATCATGCACAAAGGCGCGGTCGATTTTAAGTGTGGTGATGGGGAAGCGGCTCAGATAACTCAATGATGAGTAGCCGGTACCAAAATCATCAATCGCGATATCGACACCCATATCACGCAGGCCGTTGAGCTTCTCAATCACCGTCTCAATATCGCCCACCAGCATGCTCTCGGTGATTTCGATCTCAATATATTTTTCTGGCAGGCCCGACTTTTCAATCACCTCCCGAACCTGCTCAACAATATTGCGATCACGGAACTGTGGTGCCGCCATATTGATGGAGACCTTCACCTGGGGCAGCCCCTGGTCATGCCATGCCCTGTTCTGTCGGCACGCCTCCTCCAGCACCCATCTGCCGATGGGAACAATCAAGCCACTCTCCTCGGCAACAGGGATAAACTCTATCGGAGAGATCATCCCTTTTTCAGGGTCGATCCAGCGGATCAGCGCCTCAGCGCCAACAATTCGACTGCTCTCGATATCAACTTTTGGCTGATAGAAGAGGACAAACTCCTGATTTTTAAGGGCGCGTCGCAGACGATTTTCAAGCTCAATTCTCATCCGCGCACGATGATCCATTTCGGCGGCGAAGAAGTGGAAGTTATTGCCGCCATTACTCTTCACATGTCGCATGGCACTCTCTGAGCGTTGCAGCAGTGAAGAGATATCCTTGCCATCATCGGGATAGAGGGTGATACCGATACTGGCTGTCAGTGTCACCGTTTGATCATCTATCTGCAGAGATTGGTTCACCGCCTCAAGCACCTTCTCAGCGACCAGAATAGAGTCATCAATTGCAGTAATCGCCATAATGAAGCCGAACTGGTCGCCACCCAGTCGCGCAACGGTGTCGCTATTTCGAATGGTATGTTTCAGGCGAGCAGCAATCTCTTTAAGAACCTCATCTCCATGTTTATGGCCGAGCCCTTCATTGATACGGTTAAAGTGGTCAATACCCATCCTCAGGATGGCAACCGACTTGCCGTGGCGGTTGGAGGTGATGACAGCCTGCTCTGCACGATCATCAAACAGAAACTGGCTGGGTAGACCGGTTAATCGGTCAAATTGAGCGTCACGATTGCGATCATATTTTGAGTTTGAATTGAATATCCAGAGCCGCTCTCCATCTGGAAGCTGATTCACTTTCAGATCAAAAGTTACCTCTGCCCCGCTACGACTTACTAGCGAAATATCCTGAATCCACTGGTGGCACGCCTCCAGCCTTTCCTGAATCGATTCGAGAAGTTCACACTTCTCCAACAACTCCAGAATATTTTTTCCCTCTAACTCTTCAACCTCCTGCCCCACCAGATCGACAAAGGCACCATTGGCAACCACGATAAGATTATCACCGCTGGTTGAGACAACAGGCTCAAAACTGGCAGAGAAGAGTTGTTCGAGGACGGCTCGAAGATTATTATCGTTCTTCATATCGGCACACTGTAGCCTATTTTTAGCTGTTGCGCACTACCAGAACCTCAACTATTTATCTTTTATTATTAGGATATTACGGAAATTAGTTAATGCTTATTGTCATATCCCCTGCAAAGACCCTGGACTTCACCACTCCTGCCCAAACCAAGCGCTCAACTCAGCCTGAACTGCTTGATGATTCACAAATTTTGATCGATAGAGCACGTCAGTTATCGGCTCTCGATATTGCTGATCTGATGAAGGTTAGCATGAAAATTGCTGACCTCAACTTTGAGCGTTTCGAATCGTGGCAAACACCTTTTACTCCCTATAATGCCAAGCAGGCACTGCTGGCATTCAAGGGAGATGTCTACACCGGACTCGGTGCCGAAGATTTTAGTAGTGCAGATCTCGACTTTGCGCAGAAGCACCTGCGGATCCTCTCAGGACTGTACGGTCTGCTTCGTCCGCTCGACCTGATGCAGCCCTATCGACTTGAGATGGGGCGCGCACTCTCAAATCCTCGCGGCAAGAATCTCTATCAGTTCTGGGGCGAGAAGATCACCCAAACCATTAACCGGCAGTTAAGAAAAGAGAGTGAGCCGGCACTCATCAATCTGGCATCAAACGAATACTTCAAATCGGTCAAACCAGAACTGGTTGCTGGGCGACTCATCACCCCCAACTTTAAAGAGCTTAAAAATGGGGGCTACAAGGTGATCGGAGTGCATGCCAAAAAGGCACGAGGGATGATGAGTCGATTTATTATTAAAAACCGCCTCACCAATGTGGAGGATCTGAAGTCATTCACCGACATGGATTACCACTTCAATCCCGAACTCTCAAATGACTCGGACTGGATCTTCACCCGCTAGAGAGATTAGATCACATCGATGACATCAAGTTGGTTGAAGTACTCCGTCAGATAATCATCAAAAGAGAGGCTATCCTCCAACTCAATCTCCTGTCGTCGCCGATTCGATTCGGTCACCGCATCTCTGAACTGCTGCAAACGTTTCGGCGGAGCCTCGGCCTCACACATCTTCTGCTGGAAACTCTGCGATCGGCGTCTGGCAAAATGGAAATAGGCCTCACCCTCCATCGACATCTCCCTGAGTACTCGTGCCGAGGGGGTCTTTTCCGGATCCCGCAAGATGATACGCTGCTGTTCGACTGAATCGGTATAGGGGCTCCCCTCCTCACCTTGATCTAACAGCTCCGCAATCGACTGCATCTGTTCAATAACCTCCTCACCCCAGCAACGCAGAGCGAGCTCTGAACCATGACGCTGTAGTTTGAGACCCGGCTTGCGTCCCTGATGAGCTACGCTCATCTCATTTTTATCGATCTCAACCCGCTCCCAGGGTGACATCGGTGGGCTGTCCGACAAGAGGCAATAGGCCATCAACACCTCCAGAAAATGGAGTTGCCCCAGCTCAATACCGATCTGGTTGAAGGGGTTAATATCGATTGAACGTAGCTCAACATAGGCGACCCCCCGATTCTTGAGGGCAATAATTGGCGCCTCACCACTGAGTGGGATCTGTTTGGGACGAACCGTGCTGTAGTACTCATTTTCAATCTGCAGAATACTGGCGTTGAGCTGCTGATACTTTCCATCAACCTTCACACCCATCTTTTCATAACCGGGATAGGTGGTCTTGACCGCATAGCCCAGAGTGTTGATGTACTCCTCCAGATTGTCGTAGCAGGCCTTGACCCCTATCTCATTCTCCTTGTTATTTTGGTATCCGATATCGCCCATGCGTAGAGAGGTGGCCCAGGGGCCAAACAGGGTGAATTGATCAAACTGATCGAGGTTACTCGGCTTACCATCAAGGAAAGAGCTACAGATCGCCGGAGAGGCGCCAAACAGATAGGGAACAAGCCAGCCGATGCGTTGTAGATTGCGCAACAGACCGAAGTATCGCTCACTAATGAAATCTTGCAGAAGCTGCTCATCACCCTCCTGCTCCTGAAAGGTCTGCCAAAACTCCTCCGAGAAGGAGTAGTTAAAGTGGATGCCGGCTATCACCTGCATGATGCGACCATAGCGATGCCCAAGACCTCGCCGATAGACCGTCTTCATCTGCGCAGCGTTTGAACTGCCATATTTCGCTAGCGGAATACTCGACTCACCACTCACGACACATGGCATGCTGGCATTCCATATCAGTTCATCCTGCAACTCGCTACAGACGAACTGGTGTAGCTCAGACATAAAGTCGGCCGCCTCTGCCGATGAGTCACATGGCGGTGTAATCAGCTCTAATAGCGCTTCTGAGTAATC
Organism: Gammaproteobacteria bacterium; assembly: GCA_026193675.1. Lineage (GTDB taxonomy): Bacteria > Pseudomonadota > Gammaproteobacteria > Thiohalomonadales > Thiohalomonadaceae > JAOTST01. Next base: position 8,765 of record JAPHSO010000078.1, read on the forward strand.
TGTGGTGATGTAGGGATTGGTCAGTGGTGAACCATAGGCCTCAGGATGAGGCATTTGGGAAAGCTTGCCGCTCTGATCAACCCGCAATCCCTCTTTCTCAATGCCAACCTTGCCACCCTTAAGCAGGGCCGCCTTACCGGATTGAGAGAGTCTTTCGAGTCGTTGTTGGAGAGTTGTTGCCACGGATCTGATCTGAGGTTTACAAAGGGTGGCAGATTATACGCGATACTACTTAAGAGAGATCTTGCTAATATCAATCTCAGGCTCGGGAATCTCCTTATGCTCGACGATAATCACTCCCGGCTCATCGATCACCATACCACTGGTATCCACCTCAAGCGCCGCAACCTCCTGATGCTCCGCCATATCGACACCCAGCTCATCCAGAGAGAGCTCACTGGTATCGACAACCAGTTCCGGCTCATCATGGTGTTCAACCAGCTCAGAACCGATCTCTGCCAGAGAAACGCCGCTGAGATCGACCTGAGGTGGTGGTGTATCAACATGCTCTTCAAGGTGGTCCCAACTGGCCTCAACCGAGATATTTTCTAGATCTCCGAGTCCGCTCGGCGCCTCTTTGACCACTGAGCGTAACAGCTCACCATCTCCGACAGCGGACTGGATCGATCGATTCTCTACTGGAGCTCTCTCAGCGGAAGCTGAAACTGAATCTGTTTCAGAGATGGGGCTTTCCGTCGACTCAGGCTGTTGAACCACAGCTACTGGCCCCCTCTTCAGTGCAGCATATTGTGCCTCGGTGACGACCCGACAGAGGGCACCCACTTTTGCCAAAGCAGCCTGATATTTCCTGGCAGTCCCCTCATCGACACCCTTCTTGATAGAGCCCCACTCACCACTGAAAAAGTGCGCAACCTTGGAGACATCGACCTTAAAGAGCTGTGCCACTCCCTGTTTGACCGCTTCTAACGATTTTCCCTCTGCCACCTGTCCGTTATAGGCGATGACGTAGTGCTCAGCCATTATATGTTTGCCCCTTCTAAAGCTTGATCCCATTCAAGGCGATATTTTTCACAGCGTCAACCCCGGTGACTCGAAATTGATCTAATATTGATCTATCGTTAATCCATAATTGTAAATGTGAAAGGAGATAGGACGGTGAAAAAGCTACTCAGTATGGGCGCCCTGCTACTGCTGCTGGTATCAACCAATAGCTCTGCCTGGTGGGGTAATAATAATTGGGATAACGGCTGGAATGACTGGCCTGTCTGGACACCTATGTATTGGGCTGAGGAGATGTTTAACGATGACTATGGCTATGGGGGCTACGGGCCTTACGGCTACTCACCCTATGGATATGGTTATGGGCCTTACAGCTATGGCGGCTACCCCGGTGGTTACGGGTATGGGCCCTACAGCTATGGTGGCTACCCTGGATATGGTTATGGCCCGGGTCGTTGGGGCTGGTGATCTAAGCTCATCACACCACCACTCAAATCATCAGATCTGAGTGGTGGTCTACAACTTCTCTCTACTCCCAGCTTATCTGCTGACTTCCCGTTGCGTAGACTCCACTTGCAACCTCTCTCTCATCTAACCACAACATCACAACTCGGTAGTTATATTGACGACTGCCCACCTCATCCTCTTCGATCTCTGAGCCCTGCTCTGGAGTGCTCAACATCATCATCACCTCACTACCGATCTCTTTTGCGCGCTGATCCACCACCATGTAGTCGATATAGAGCTTCATCTCGATCTGCTCGACACTCTCCAGCTCCTGGTGAAACGATGCCTTAAGAATTGTGGGATTTTGTTTAATCCGTTCGACCGCATCCTCAAATGCAGATTTGCTGAGCATCATCCCCCGCCTGTCGAGTTCCAGACTGGAAATCGCAAAATAGGCGACAACTAGAACGAACGCTGCCAGAAGTGCAAACAGAATGGGGGCGACAACCTTTGTTGGAGAGCTCTTCTGCTCTGCCTCGAGTCTCTCACGTTCTCTTCTCTCTTTAGCCTTGCGCTTTTCGGCCTCAACAGACTTATGTCTAAGCTCTTCTAGCTTGTCTCGCTGCTCGTCACTGTACTCACCTGGCTCAATGATCATTCCATTCGGAGCCCCCCGCCCCTAACCACTACGTTGTAGTTGTTCCAATCGAGCCAATAGTAGATCAGGAAAGCGTTTATACCAAGTGGCATTAAGTGGTGAGGGGTGAGGCAGCGGGTGAAGTCGTACCGTACGGGTCACACCCTCCACCGAGGTGAGATTCACCTCTATCGATGAGGTGAAACGATCCTCGCGCTGCCAGAACTGTTCAAGTTGCTGTTTTACCTCACGCTCAAGATTAATGGCAAACCAGAAGAAGGCCTCGCGGCCCAGGGTAATAATATCGCTACCCGACCAGCTATTAACCAGTAGATCGGCCACCAGTGGCTGAAACTGCTTTTTGACCTTCATCGACCAGGCCTTATTACCGAGCGGCTTATAGGGGACGGTATTGGCCCAGAAATAGTGCGAGCCAACCTCAACGGAGGCCTCAAAGTCGGGCATCTCTTTGCCATAACGGTGTTGGTAGAGGGTTTTGCGAACCTTTTGACCGCCAGCGCCGATGAAGGGCATCTGGTTGATCACCTCATCGCGCCCCGGATCTCGCCCAAAGATTGCGACAGGAACTGCGGGATCCCCATGGCCGATAACCGGCTCCAGTGGGTCTTTTCCGGCGGCAGCATAGACCTCTAGATCAACTCCGGGCAGATCCTTAGCCAACTCACAAAAGGCCTGGCGTCTCGATTCTGAGTCCATTTTCTAGTTCTAATTTAGGGATTCAGAGCGAAGCTTTAGCGAGCGTGGCAGCAGCCTTCACCTGCCTGGGTGCCGTACCACCAAGATGATCCCTGGCAGCAACGGAGCCCTCTAGCGTGAGCACTTCAAACACATCATCACCGATAGCATCGGAGAAAGCCTTGAGTTCATCCAAATCCATCTCTGAGAGGTCACGATTTGTCTTCACACCAAGGGCGACCGCCTTGCCGACAACCTCATGGGCATCACGGAACGGTACGCCATTACGCACCAGATAGTCGGCAAGGTCAGTAGCCGTTGAAAAACCACGCAGCGCCGCCTCACGCATGTTGTCGGGCTTGAGGGTGATCTGCGCCATCATATCGGCATAGACCTTAAGACAACCGCGCACGGTATCAATGGTATCAAACAGCGGCTCTTTGTCCTCCTGGTTATCCTTGTTGTAGGCCAGCGGCTGCCCCTTCATGATCATCAGCATCGAGCTGAGGCTGCCAAAGACTCGACCGGTTTTTCCGCGCACCAGCTCCGGAACATCGGGATTTTTCTTCTGCGGCATAATCGAGGAGCCGGTACAGAAGGAATCACCCAGATCAACCCAGTCAAACTGGCTTGAAGACCACAAAATAAGCTCTTCGGAGAAGCGCGACATATGCATCAGTAGCAGGGAGGCCCAGCTGAGAAATTCAATGGCGAAATCACGATCCGAGACCCCGTCCAGTGAGTTGCTACAGGGTCTGTCAAAACCGAGCTCTTTGGCAGTGAAACCACGATCGATCGGATAGGTGGTACCGGCCAGCGCAGCCGAACCCAGCGGCATGATATTGACCCGCTTACGACAATCGATCAGACGCTCGCTATCGCGCTGCAACATCTCATTCCAGGCCAGCATGTGATGACCGAAGGTGATCGGTTGAGCCGTCTGCAGATGGGTAAAGCCTGGCATGATGGTCTCGGCCTCACGCTCTGCCAGCTCAATCAGTGCAAGCTGCAGACGCTTGAGCTCTGGTGTGATTGCGTTATCGATCTCATCTCGTAGATAGAGGCGCACATCGGTCGCCACCTGATCATTACGCGAACGCCCGGTGTGGAGTTTCTTGCCGGCATCGCCAATTTTATCAGTGAGCCGTTTTTCGATGTTCATATGCACATCTTCCAGGGCAATTGACCACTGGAACTGGCCACCCTCAATCTCCGCCTCAATCTCTGCCAGACCGTCGATAATCGAATCACGCTCTTCGTCAGTCAGAACTCCGATAGAGCTCAACATTTTGGCATGCGCAACTGAACCGGCAATGTCCTGCCTGTACATGCGCTGGTCAAAACCCACAGAGGCACCAAAGGCCTCCACAAAGGCGTCCGTTGGCTCGCTAAAACGGCCAGTCCAGGGCTTTTCTGTCACTTCAGTTGCCTTCTCTTGCTTGGGATCACTCATCGATTCACTCTTAAGATCTATACAGGTGGTCAAAATTGGCCGATAAGTATAGCCTAAGCACTAGCTTCACTCATCAGTGAGAGTGTAATCGAGGGTAAAATGGAAGCAGATCAGACAACAAAGGAGCAAATTGTGAAACGGGCGTTACTGCCTGACTTCTGTCAGGCGCTGTTCCTGCTACCACTCTACGTGCTGACAGAGGGCTTTGCCATCACCATCACCCTGGTCTCAGCCAGCTCTTTTGATCTGTTCTGGAACACACTGGCAATCACCTCCTTCTACATGTTGTGGATTGCGGTGCTCTTTTCAGCCTTTCTCTGTCTGCTCAGACCGCTTCTGAGCAGACTCACACCGGCCCACGCCTATATCGCCATCTACCTTATTCTGCTGGCGACAATCAGTGTGATAACCGAATTTGCCCTATGGCTCAGTAGCGAAAATATTCTACCCCAGCTCACACTCTACACCGACATGCTGCTCACCAAGAGCCTGATTATCGGCGCAATTGTGGGCGGCTTTGGACTACGTTATCTCTATATCCAGCAGCAGTGGCGCATCCAGGTTGAGGCCGAAGCAAGTTACCGCCTGCAGGCCCTTCAGGCCCGTATTCGTCCCCATTTCTTCTTCAATACCCTCAACTCCATCACCTCTCTGATCCACTCCAACCCCGATCAGGCTGAGAGTGCGATGCTCAATCTTGCCGATCTATTTCGTCAGAGCCTTAACAGTGATGAACAGCAGAGAACACTCCAGGCGGAGATCGATCTCACCAAGGGTTATCTGGAGATTGAGTCGCTGCGTCTGGGTCAGCGACTTAACGTCGACTGGCAGATCGATCTGGCAACACTGGATCTCGCCATTCCACCGCTCATTCTGCAACCGCTGGTTGAGAATGCCATCTATCATGGCATTGAGCAGATTCCGGAGGGGGGGGCCATCACCATTCAAACAAAATATGGCGATAAGCAGTTCACCATTAATGTGAGTAATCCAATTCCTCAGGGCAATACCTATCATGCGCTACGCAGCAGTGGCCACCATATGGCCCTTGAGAATATCGGCCATAGAATTGAGATGCTTGATTCTGAACATGGCACCATTGAGATCATGCGCTCTGATGGTCAATTTATCGTCACCCTCACCATCCCGACCAGAGAGGCAGGTAATCGATGAGAGTACTGGTTGTCGATGATGAACCTCTGGCACGGGAGCGACTGCAGCGACTCCTCTCCGATATCAAGGGTATCGACTCAATCAGTGAGGCCGATAGCGGAAACAGCGCTTTCGCAGCAATCAAGGCCGACTCACCCGATCTCATTCTGCTCGATATCCGAATGCCCGGTCTTGATGGCATGGGACTCGCGCACAAAATTCGAACCCTGAAAACGCGACCGCTAATTATCTTCACCACCGCTTATAGCGAGCATGCCCTGGAGGCGTTCGATGTGGAGGCGGTCGATTATCTGCTCAAGCCGATTCGGAAAGAGAAGTTGGCCGATGCGATTCGCAAAGTGGCTGAGCGGATAGATCAGTCGCCACCTGAAACGCCTATGCTACGTGCAACGGAGCGGGGCAAAGTGACGCTTATCCCGCTCAGTGACATCCTCTACTTTCAGGCAGAGAGTAAATATGTGACCGCCTGCCTTATGGAG
>JAPHSO010000384.1 GCA_026193675.1 Gammaproteobacteria bacterium
GGCGATGGTGTCGTTAAACAGGGTAATGTGCTGACTCACCAGTGACATCTGATCACGCAATGACTCCAGTGTAAGCTGGTCAATGGACTGACTATCGACAGTGATGGAGCCACTCTGTAGGTCATAGAAGCGTGGTAGCAGATTGACCAGTGTGGTCTTACCACTACCGGAGCGACCGACAAAGGCGATGGTCTGTCCGGGCTGAATGGTCAGATCAATATTCTTGAGAATCAGATCATCACCGGTTGAATAACCGAAGCTGACATCGTTGTAACTCACTGCGCCATTACACTTCTCTAATGTGACTGTACCGTTATCGATCTCCTGTGGCGTATCGACAAAGGTGAATATGGAGCGAGCAGCAGCAATCCCCTTTTGCAAGCTAGCTGTAATCTTTGTCAGGCGCTTCATCGGTGCCAGTAGCATCATCATCGCAGCGATGAATGACATAAAGCCACCGACACTCAAGTCAGGATCATTCAGGGCAATGTAGATCACTATGGATGACGCAATAGTAGCCACAAACTGTACCACCGGCACACTTGCTGCACTGGTCGCTAGAAGTTTCATATTAAGGGAGCGGTTGGTCTCATTCTCGGACTCAAAACGCTCTGACTCATACAGCTGTCCACCAAAGGTCTTCACCTCGCGTTGACCTTCAATCGCCTCTTCTGCGATCTGGCTTACATTGCCCATTGAGTCCTGAATTCTGTGACTGTAACGGCGGAAACGCTTGTTGATGAAATCGATCACCACAGCGATCACCGGGGTACCTACCATCAGGATAAGAGCCAATTCCCAATTGAGATAGAACATCCATCCGAGTAAAACGATCACGGTAATGGTGTCACGCACCATAATGGTAATAATGTCCGTTGTTGCTAGTGCCACCTGCTCAACATCGTAGATCAATTTGGATATTAGGGTGCCAGAAGGCGAAGTATCAAAAAAAGAAACCGGTAGACGCAATAGTTGTTCAAACATCTCACCTCGCAGCTCTTTAATAACCTGACGCGCAACCCATGCCATCCAGTACTCAGACAAATATGATGAAATGCCTCGAACAAGGAAAATGGAAATTAGAACAATCGGTGTCCATTTAATTATTTCCTGGTTCTTCTCAACGAAGCTTCCATCTATCATCGGTTTGATTAATGAAGCAAAGGCAAACTCAGTTCCGGCAACAAAAACTAAAGCAATTATGGCAATGATAAATACCTTCCAATGAGGAAGGACATATCCTAGCAGGCGGCGGTAGACGACTTTTGAATCTTCCAGATTAGACATTAGGTTACTGTGCTTTCAATGTAGCGAAGGTGAGATGGTTAAAGCCGAGCTGTCTAAGCGCATCCATGGCACCGATTACCGCCTGATGTGGGGTTTGTCGATCAGCATGGATGATGACCTGAGGCTGTTCAGCCCCTTTGGCCGCAGTGAAGATGGCGCTACGCAGAATATCGATACGGCTGCTGACCACCTCTTCCTGGTTGACGAAATAGCGTCCTTTGGCATCGATGGTGATGACCAGCTCATCCTTTTTCTCGGCTACCGGCTCACTACTCGACTCAGGCAGGGCGATAGCGATCTCACTCTGACGATCGAAGGTGGTTGAGACCATAAAGAAGATCAGCAGCAGAAACACCACATCGATCAATGGCGTCAGATTGAGTTCGATATCTTCACGAGCACTGTTGCGAAAATTCATGACTCTTTCCTAGCCGGCTTCACGCTCACCGTGAATCACCTCGACCAGTTTGAGTGACTCCTCTTCCATCTTGAGCACCAACAGGTCTACCTTGCCCCTGAGATGACGATAGAACATCAGTGAGGGGATTGCGACAGAGAGACCCGCTGCGGTGGTGATCAACGCCTCAGATATACCGCCGGCCAGAACTGTAGGATCACCCACACCGTGGGCAGTAATCGCAGAGAAGACCTTGATCATGCCGATAACGGTTCCGAGCAGGCCGAGGAGTGGCGTGATTGAAGCGATGGTGCCGAGTGTATTGAGATAGCGCTCCAGCTCAGAGACCACCTGGCGACCACTCTCCTCAATCACCTCTTTCATCACAATACGCTCATGATTGATGTTGACCAGCCCTGCTGCCAGGATACGCCCCAGCGGAGAGCTTCTGTGGAGCTGTTCGATGTGTTGGTTGGTCAGCTTTCCATCTTGATGCAGTTTCCAGATCTCAGCCACCAGATTTCTGGGGGCGATCTTGTCGCTCTGCAGTGCCCAAAAACGTTCTGCAACAATTGCCAACGCAGCAACTGAACAGAGAATAATGGGGACCATTAGCCAGCCGCCCGCTAGTACAAACTCCAACACTTATTAAATTCCTATTTTTTGTCTTCTAATCGTCAGTTATGTGTCATCTACTGCGTGACACTCTGGATTCGACCAATGGGCCACTTACTAACCGTTTATCATACTCTATATTGTGCCAGTATCGCCTCTCTTGTTGGCGATATCTTTGCGGTTTAAGGGGACATTTTTCACATAATTTGAAGCTAATCGCACCTTCACTAAAGCTATTAAGTAGATTGGCTCCAGATTTTCGATATCTCTCAACGACCGAAGGGTGTGGAAAGTGGTAACGATTACGATATCCAACGGGGAAAAGGACCCACTCTGGCGAGACCATATCTATGAATGGTTGGGTTGATGAGGTTTTACTGCCGTGATGTGGCGCAATCAGAATTGTGGCGCTCAACCGCTCCCCATATTGCTCAATTAGGAGCCGCTCCGCCACCGCCTCAATATCCCCGGTTAGTAGCACACTCTGATCATGACTGGAGATCTTTAATACACAGGAGAGATCATTTTCTGAAAATGGTAGCGCCAGTGACTGTGGATGGAGCATCTCAAAATTGACCCCATTCCAGTGCCAGCTATCCCCTGCGCTGCAGATCTCGGGATCGGCCCAATGAACCATCGTCGGCACACTGGTGATGATTCTGCCAATATCGATCTTCTCTCTGAGTGATCTGGCACCACCAATGTGATCATTATCACCGTGGCTGATGATCAGGCTGTCGACTCGTTCAATTCCGCGATGGCGCAGATAGGGTGCCACCACCGCCTCTCCAAAGTTGAAGCCCGACAGGTAGCTTGCGCCTGTATCAAATAGCAGCGTGTGATCGCGAGTCTCTACCACAACAGAGAGCCCCTGCCCCACATCAAGTAGCGTCAATCGTGCCTCCCCCTCCTTTAGAGCTGGTGGAGAGATCAGCAACAGGGGGAGTAGCCCGAGCAGTCCCACCCCCCTCAACCTGTGTCGATAAAACAGTGTGATCGCCAGACCGATAGCGGCAGGAACCAGTAGCCAGTCACTGGCTGGGATAAGGTTTAGGGGGGCAACCAGAGAATCTAACCAGCTCAGCAGTTCAGTCAGTCCAGACATGCCATAACTGGCAAGAGTGAGCAGCATTCCGGCCAGAGCTTGCGAGATTGGCAAAGCCACAACACCAAGCAGGGTCAGTGGCACCACCCACAGACTCACCCAGGGGACTGCAACCAGATTGGCCACTGGCGCTATCAGACTGACTCTACCGAAGAAGAGAATCAACAGCGGGGCCAGCCCTAGAAATAGCAGCCACTGCAGTTTTCCGTAGCGGGTCAGCCGATTCCCTTCGCCACCATTTAATTCGGCAAAGATGAGGGCAACCGCTGCAAATGAGAGCCAGAATCCAACCGATAGGGAGGCAAAGGGATCGAGTAGCAGCACCATCAGTAGTGCAAAACTGAGCAGTTGCAGTGGCCGCACAGGTCGTTGCAGGACGATGGCACCGAAAGCGATCATCAACATCAATAACGCACGTTGGGTCGGTATCGAAAACCCGGCAAGGGCAGCATATGCAAACGCCGCTAAGATGGCACCGACTGCGGCAACTCTTGGTGCGGCGACGATGCTTCTCACACGATAGGGTAACCAGCCCCAACCCCAGCGTACCA
>JAPHSO010000110.1 GCA_026193675.1 Gammaproteobacteria bacterium
ATTATCGGGATCACCGGAACCAAAGATCTGATTGATGACTTGGCGGCTCGTTATGGTGTTGGCTATCGTATTGTGAAGCAGGATTCTGCTACCAACTATGTGGTAGACCATACCTCTGAAACCTATGTTATTGATACAAATGGGGATTGGGTAGATACCCTGCCTCATGCAGCTCCACCAGAAGATATAATCAAAAGCATTATGGCGCTAACAAAGTAAAATAGTGCCAAATAACTAACTGATATAACCACTACTAAGGAGAATTACCTTGAATAAGATCTTAACTACCTTTGTTGCTGCAGTAGCATTGACGACATCATCATCCCTGTTTGCCCAAACTGCTTCAGAGAGTGTTATGGTGCATGACGCTTATGCCAGAGCAATGCCTCCTGGACAGCCAAATAGCGGTGCGTTTATGACCTTTAAGAATAGCGACAGTAGTGCTCATGCTGTTGTTTCAGCAGATTCTCCAGTATCCAAGGTTGTTGAGCTGCACACCCATATTCATGAGAATGGCATGATGATGATGCGTCGTATCGACCAAATTGATATCCCAGCCAATGGCGAAACAGTACTCAAGCCTGGTGGATTACATGTGATGTTTATCGGTTTGAAACATGATCTTAAAGTGGGACAGAAAGTGCCTGTGACTCTGACATTTGAAGATGGTAGTAAGCAAGATATTGAAGCACCTGTTCGCAAGATTATGATGAAGATGAACAAGATGCCCGGTATGAAAGGTATGGGTGACATGAAGATGCATAAAATGCACTAAATCATTCAATGTGGGTGGGATTTTGTTAAGAATGTAGCTCTGTTGCGAAAACAAAAGCAGAGCTACATCGCCCACTCTACGTTGTTCTGATATGCTTGACTGGATTGCCCAATAATTGAGTCCATTCAATGAGAACAACAGCACCACAACTACTGTTTTTAGTAACTGTTCTAGTTACCTTTCAACATCCGGCCTACGCTCTATCTGATTCTCAAACACAGTCGATTATTCGTCTGGGTGAACTTAATGGTATCGCGCTTCACTGTAAGCACTTGAAGAGTGCCCGGCATATCAAATTATCGTTGGCTGAATCTCTTCCAAGGCTCAGAGGTTTGGGCGAAATGTTTGAAGATGAGACTAATCGTTCATTTTTAGAGTTTATTAATAGTGGAGACAGCTGCCCAGGCGAGGCCACGATTCGTGAAAAGGTTGATCAGGCAATTTCCATAATGAAACAACAATTCCATAAACCGGAATAACAGATGGTCTCAATACACGTAAATATTATGAAATCCTTCAATGGCGCTTTATTAGCCAAAATAGTCTTTGGCCTGTTGGCTATATTCTCTAGTCATATTTCACATGCGAATGAGCTAAAGGTTGTTGCAACGATTAAGCCTGTTCATTCGATTCTGGCGGGATTAATGAAGGGCATTGAGCAGCCCAAATTACTTATTGAAGGTTTACCTCATAAATACAAAGCAGACAGGAGAGCTCAGCAGACTCTGGCTGAGAGTGATTTGGTTGTTTGGGTCGGTTCTGAATTAGAGAGAGAACTGCAGTCGACACTATCATCGCTACCCGAGAAGGTGAAGGTGATTGAGCTATTATCGAATCCAAATTTAAAGATTCTTTCAAAGCGCTACGATGACAACAGGCGCGATCCATACTTTTGGCTTGATAGTCGTAATACGTTAATTCTACTTGATGAACTTGCCCAGGCTCTTATCGACATCGATCCAGTTAGGACCCATCTCTACACCAGAAATCGTAGAGATGTACGTACTGAACTACGACAGTTTGATCGTCAATTGGAGTATGGCTATAGAGGTCTGCAGGGTGGCGTCGGTTATCTGTATCATGACACTCAACAGTATTTTGAGCAGGCCTATGCCTTAAAAACTGGCGGGGAGTTACTGGCAACTCCTGATTCGACAGTTGAGGCTACAAAAGTGTTGAAAATTCGCTCTCAATTGGCAGATGGAGACTTTGACTGTCTGCTAACAGAGCGAGGGATGCCAGAATCATATCTTGAACTGCTGCTTCCCAAAAATAGTAATCAGGTATGGCAGCTTGATAGTCTTGGGCAACAGTTTGAGCCTGGTGCTGATCTCTATATCAAGATGATGCGACACAACTCATCAGTGATTAAGCAGTGCTTGAAGGTAAATAGCGCTCCTCTGAAGCGAATTGATTCAGCGCTTGTGCAAGAGTTGGCTGAAAATGCTGAAGCGGGGCGCTTTATTATGATCAACCATTTGGGGGAGATCGTGACTGAAAAGGAGATGCGCGGTAAGTATCAGCTGCTCTTTTTTGGCTACACATCATGTCCTGATGTCTGTCCGCTCTCATTGCATACTCTGGCAATGGCGCTGGATGAGCTGGGTGAAAGAGCCAAACAGTTTCAAGCCTACTTTATTACTGTCGATCCTGAACGTGATGATGTGATCACCATGCGACGTTATGTCGACTATTTTGAAGATCGAATCATCGGCTTAACCGGGCAGCAACCGATGCTAAAGCAGATGGCTAAACACTATCGAGTGAAGTACAAGCGGGTCTATGACAACCCAGGAGACAAACAAAATTATCAGATGGATCACACCGCTGGGCTGTTCGTTGTCGCGCCTGATGGTCAATTCATCACAAAACTGGCCCATGGCATCTCTTCAACAACAATGGCCAAGGCTTTAACAGCAATTGTTAAGTAGCTGATAGAAAATTACAGGATACAACTTAAAGACAATAAAAAAGGCCCGGTATTAACCGGGCCTTTTTCGTTGAATCTATTAAAAAGATTACTTAGCAGCGTTGCGCTCCTGAACCTCTTTAATAACCTCTTCCGAGACATTCTTGGGGCAAGGTGAGTAGTGGTCAAACTCCATTGAGAACTGGCCACGACCTGAAGTCATGGTACGCAGGTCACCGATGTAACCAAACATCTCACTCAGTGGTACTTCAGCCTTAACACGAACACCAGTGGTTCCTGCATCTTGACCCTGAATCATGCCACGGCGACGGTTAAGGTCACCGATAACATCGCCCACGTGATCATCTGGCGTAAACACATCTACCTTCATGATGGGTTCAATCAGCTGAGGTCCCGCCTTGGGGATAGACTGACGGAATGCACCTTTGCCGGCGATCTCAAATGCAACAGCAGAGGAGTCAACGGCGTGGAAGCCACCATCAATCAGGTTAACGTGTACATCAAGTACCGGGAAGCCGGCAAGAACACCGGTGTCCATCATCGATCTAAAGCCTTTTTCAACGGCAGGCCAGAATTCACGAGGTACGTTACCACCGGTAACAGTAGACTCGAAGGTGAAGCCAGAGTTTGGCTCACCGGGCTCAATGATGAAGTCAATCTTACCAAACTGACCTGATCCACCCGACTGCTTCTTGTGGGTGTAACTGTCCTCAATGCGCTGAGTAATGGTCTCTCGGTAGGCAACCTGAGGTTTACCAACAATAACTTCAACACCATGGGTACGCTTGAGGATATCGATTTTAATATCGAGGTGAAGCTCCCCCATACCTTTAAGGATGGTCTCACCAGAATCTTCATCGGTCTCAACGCGGAACGACGGATCTTCCTGAACCATCTTGTTGAGAGCGAGACCCATCTTTTCAGATGCGTTTTTGTCCTTTGGAGCAATAGCAATCGAGATGACCGGATCAGGGAAGATCATCGGCTCGAGTGTTGCAGGGTGCTTTGGATCACACAGGGTGTGACCAGTTTGAACATTTTTCATTCCCACGAATGCGACAATATCGCCAGCACGTGCACCATTGAGTTCGATACGATCATCTGCATGCATCTCTACGATACGACCGATACGCTCAGTCTTCCCGGTGAAGGTATTAAGGATAGTATCGCCCTTATCCAGCTTACCTGAGTAGACTCGAACAAAAGTGAGTGCGCCAAAGCGGTCATCCATAATTTTAAAGGCGAGGGCGCGGAATGGTTCGCTATCATCAACGATCGCAAACTCACCGGTCTCTTCACCCGCTTCGTCGGTCAACGGCTGAGGTTTAACCTCAGTTGGATTTGGCAGGTAGTCGACTACAGCATCAAGAACGAGCTGGATACCCTTGTTCTTGAATGCAGAACCACAGTATGTCGGGAAGAAATCGAGTGCAATGGTACCCTTGCGGATGCAGCGTTTAACATCATCTATAGATGGCTCTTCGCCTTCAAGATAGGCCTCCATCAGCTCATCGTCCTGCTCAAGGGCCATCTCGATAAGCTTTTCACGCCACTCTTCAATAAGGTCGGCCATATCTTCGGGTGGCTCAACAACGTCATAGTTTTCTGGCTGACCTGACTCATCCCATACGTAGGCTTTGCGGCTTAGCAGGTCAACAACACCTGTGAAATTGTCCTCAATACCGATAGGAAGAACCATTACCAGTGGGTTTGCGCCTAGCACATCTTCAACCTGCTTTACGACGCGGTAGAAATCACCACCCATACGGTCAAGCTTGTTGACGAAGATAACACGGGCAACTTCAGACTCATTGGCGTAGCGCCAGTTGGTCTCTGATTGAGGCTCTACACCACCAGAAGCACAGAAAACACCGATACCGCCATCGAGAACCTTTAGTGAACGGTAAACTTCGATTGTGAAGTCAACGTGTCCCGGTGTGTCGATGATATTAAAGCGATGACCATCCCACTCGGTTGAGACTGCAGCGGACTGGATGGTAATACCACGCTCGGCCTCCTGCTCCATGAAGTCGGTAGTCGACTCGCCATCGTGTACCTCTCCAAGTTTATGGATCTTACCGGTAAGTTTCAGGATACGCTCGGTAGTGGTGGTTTTACCCGCATCTACGTGAGCGAAAATACCGATATTTCGGTAATGAGATAGGTCTGTCATTGTTTTACCCTAGTCATGTTAATTCAAAGTGTCTGGTGACAACCGCTAATGACCCATTAAATCTCAAGCCATGGCATATTGATATGTCATTGCTGAAAAATAAACGAGTTAAAAATCAGTTAGTTAGGGTTGATTACCTGGAGTGAGTAAAAGCATGATCATGAGAACAACGCCCTTTTCAGCCCACATAGCCCTAAAAAGCGCGACATTCTAACAAAATTTTCTGGCCCAGGCTTTAGTATTTAACGATATTTTTAATTAAAGGTTCACCTTTATCGAATTTCGATGCAATTATCTAAAATAAATGCCAAAAATTGGCCCCATTCATCGCTAATTAAGCTCGCTTGAGAGCTGATTTGTAGTATTTGCCGATATGGTGATGTGATAGAGTTATCTGATATGGAAATACTCATTGTTGAAGATACTGAAGATTCAAGAGTCCTCTTAGAGGAGCAACTACTTACCCTTGGATATAGAGTGAGATCAACCGTTAATGGGGTCGAAGCATTAAGTCAGGTTGAGTCAAATATTCCAGACCTGATTATTTCCGATATTTTGATGCCTGAGATGGACGGATTTGAGTTTTGCCGCCAGCTTAAGAGGGAGCCGCGCTATAGCTCCATCCCCTTCATCTTCTACTCAGCCACCTACACTGACAATAAAGACATCGAGTTGGCTCTCTCTCTTGGTGCGGATCGTTTTATCGTTAAGCCTGAACCTGTAGAAGTTATTGAAAAGACCATACAGGAGGTTCTTGCTGAACATAATAATCAGAATGTCGTTAAACCAACAATATCTGAATCAGAAATTGACTCCCTGTATGAAAAACGACTGAAGGCAAAATTAGATAAAAAGGTTGCTGAGCTAGAGTCCCAAAGAAAGCAGTTACACGCCATCACCGATGCTTTGCCGGTTTTAATCGCTGAGGTTGATCAAGATCTCAAATATAAATACGTTAACCATACCTATGAGACTTGGTATCAGCTTCCTTATGAGCTGATTCTAAACAAGTGTATGGATGAAATTGAACTTGAGCATAGCTATAGCATCATCAAGCCCTACATTCAGAGTGTGATGGATGGCGGGGATATCACCTTTGATGAAGAGCTTGTTTTTCCTGACGGCGTCAATCGCTCTATCCATGGGCGTTATATCGCTAAAGAGAGAGGCGGAGATGGTTTCTTTATTCTGTTAACGGATGTTACATCGCTCAAAAAGAATGAGAGGGAGCGAGAGATACTGCAGAAACAGTTAACACATGCCCAGAAGATGCAGTCGATTGGACATTTATCCGGCGGCTTAGCTCATGACTTCAACAATATTCTGGGGATCACCATTGCTCAATTGGAGTTGATCAAGCGGCGTATTAAGGATAATCCCGATCTCTCTGAGCGTATTGAACAGGCTATCTCAAATACCTGGCGTGGTGCAGATTTGGTGGCAAAATTGATGGATTTTGCAAGAAAGGAGTCGATTGGAAGGCAGGATGTTGATGTTAACGAGAGCATCACCCTATTTAAGACGCTGATAGAAAAATCTATCACATCAGCCATTCATCTCAAGCTAAACCTGCAACAAGATCTCAGTCCTGTTGAAGTTGATCCCGGTGAGCTTGAGAGTGCCCTGTTAAATCTGGCAATCAACGCATCACATGCGATGCCTACTGGTGGAATACTGACTATCGAAACGCAGAATGTACAGACCGATAAATTTCAAACAGCTGAATCTCCTTCAGCTGCTACCAGTTTTGTTCTGTTAACCATTTCCGATAATGGCTGTGGTATGTCAGAAGGTGTGAAAGAGCATCTATTTGAACCATTCTTTACAACAAAATCTAAAGGGAAGGGGACCGGTTTAGGCCTTAGCATGGTATTTGGGTTTGTTCAGCGCTCTGAGGGGTTTATTGAAGTTGAGTCAGAGGAGGGAAAAGGGAGTCGTTTCCTGATCTATATCCCTGCTCTTCCCATGGGAAATGAGGACTAATCAATATCTCTTCCTCGATCATTCAATTCTGACAGCAATAGATACCCAAAAATGCTCATGTAGGAAACTTCCTGCGACCTGTTTTTGCAAATATTGATTTAAGTCAAGGAAGCTAAATCACTTGCTAGTGTATAAAGTCGTCGCTAATAAATTAATTTAGGGGATAACCATGAGTGATAAGTTCACAAAAAGCATGGCCAGGAACATATTTATAGGGGGAAGTCTTTTCTTCTTCTTACTATTTGTTGGCCTCACGTTCGACACGATGGGGTCGCTACCTAAGCGCGATCATCGTGAAAACATTACCCCGCAAGTCGCTAACGGCAAGATGCTGTGGGAAGAGAATAACTGTATCGGATGTCATACATTATTGGGTGAGGGTGCCTATTTCGCACCAGAGCTTGGAAATGTATACACGCGCTTCGGTCAGAATAAAGAGGTCATTAAGGCGTTTATCGCCAGTCGACCAGTTGAGGGGATTCCGGGACGTCGTAGCATGCCTCAGTTTAACCTAGACGATCAGCAGTTGGATGATCTTGCAGAGTTCCTTAAGTGGACTTCTGAGATCGATACTAACAACTGGCCACCTAACGTTCAGGGTTAATGGAGATTAGACGATGAAATATGAATCACAAGGCGTCGCCAAGCTCTATTTTATAGCTGCTCTGGCACTTTTCACGGCTCAAATCATTTTTGGTTTGATCATGGCTTTTCAGTACGTTGTAGGAGACTTTCTGTTCCCAGAAATTCCCTTTAACGTCGCACGTATGGTCCATACCAATACATTGATTGTATGGTTGCTGTTCGGCTTTATGGGGGCTGCCTATTATCTGGTTCCCGAAGAGTCGGAACGTGAACTTCACAGCCCAATGTTGGCAAAACTGCTCTTCTGGGTCTTCCTGGTTGCTGCTGGTTTGACCGTTGCGGGTTATCTGTTAGTTCCTTATTCAACGTTGGCAGAGCTAACGATGAATGATCTATTGCCCACGATGGGACGAGAGTTCCTTGAGCAACCTACCATTACCAAGCTGGGTATTGTGGTTGTTGCACTAGGCTTCCTGTTCAACATTGGAATGACAATTCTCAGTGGACGTAAGACGGTTATTAATATCGTATTGCTGACAGGTCTCCTGGGACTGGCGGTCTTCTTCCTCTTCTCATTCTACAATCCTGCGAATCTGGTACTCGATAAGTACTGGTGGTGGTGGACAGTTCACCTATGGGTTGAGGGTGTATGGGAATTGATCCTCGGTTCTATCCTTGCCTTTGTTCTGATTAAGACTACCGGTGTGGATCGTGAGGTTATCGAGAAGTGGCTCTACATCATTATTGCCATGGCACTGATCACCGGTATTATCGGTACGGGTCACCACTACTACTGGATCGGTACACCAGAGTACTGGCAGCTACTCGGTTCAGTATTCTCGGCACTTGAGCCTATCCCATTCTTCATGATGACTGTATTTGCCTTCAACATGGTTAATCAGCGTCGTAAAGACCATCCTAACAAGGCGGCTGTCTTGTGGGCCCTGGGTTGTGCTGTAATGGCGTTCCTTGGTGCTGGTGTTTGGGGCTTCCTGCACACCCTGGCTCCTGTGAACTACTACACTCACGGAACTCAGATCACTGCGGCTCATGGTCACATGGCGTTCTATGGAGCATATGCGATGATCGTTTTGGCGATGATCTCTTACTCTATGCCATTTATGACACATGGTAAGCCAGCCAACAGCAACAAGGCACAGGTTGTTGAGATGTGGGGCTTCTGGTTGATGACGATCTCTATCGTCTTTATCACTCTGTTCCTCACAGGTGCCGGTATCCTGCAAGTGTGGTTACAGCGTATGGGTGATAATCCTCAGTCGTTCATGTCTGCTCAAGATAGCGTTGCCGTGTTCTACTGGTTGCGTTTTGCAGCAGGCTGGTTCTTCCTTGGTGGATTGGTCGTTTACCTCTACAGCTTCTTTGTCGGAGGGGAGCCTCAAGAGGAGAGCGCATAACAGTAGTTTTGCGCTAATCATTAAAAGGGGGCTGCGGCCCCCTTTTTTAATTTCGAAAATCATATATTTATAAATTACAAATGTCTGAAACAAATTTAACCCAAAACCAAAACAGAGAAGAATACCCGCCAGGTGATCTGGTTATATGGATCTTCATCTATGCAGAATTGCTTGTTTTTGGTGTCCTATTTCTTGCCTACGCATTTAGTCGTAGCAATAACCTCGAGCTCTTTAATGAATCACAAAAGCTGGTTAACCAGGAGGCGGGGGCACTAAACACCCTGATTCTCATTACCAGTAGCTATTTTGTGGTACGAGCCGTTGCAGCAATCCGCGAGGGTCGGGCTGAGCAGTGTGGTCACTGGTTGCTCGCGACCATGATCACCGGCAGTGGTTTTATCGTGGTGAAGCTGTATGAGTTTAGTGAGAAGTTTGGTGCAGGAATTTCGCTAAGCACTAACACCTTCTTTACCTATTACCTGTCAATGACCGCCTTTCATTTTATGCATGTTGTGCTGGGTTTGATTATTCTTGCTGCCGTTTGGTTTAAAAACCGTCGCGGTGGTTATAGCCAGGAAGATCATATGGGCGTTGAGACGGGAGCCTCTTATTGGCATATGGTCGATCTGGTCTGGATCATTCTCTTTCCCCTGGTCTACGTGATTCGATAGCGTTGAAGATTAATATTATGAACAGTACAAAACTAAAGAGTTATCGTTGGATTAGACCATGTACGGTAGTATGGCTGCTGTTAATGGCCCTCACATTGAGCACATTGGCCATCGGTAAATTTGATCTCATTGATAGCATCGGAGGGGGGCCGTTGGTCGCCTTTCTGCTGATTACGATCTTTATCAAGAGTGCCATGATCTCGGAATATTTTATGGGGCTTAAAGTTGTACGTTGGCGCTGGCGTATGATTCCTTTAATCTATCTTATTATCGTTTGTGGCCTTATCTGGATCGCCTATAACAGGGCCTAGGCTTCATTTATTCCTATTGTTTTTTGGATTCCTATTTCATGACGACAGAAACAGACAGTAACGAACTTCCATTCTATAAACCTCAGGGTAATGAGGTTGAGCTCTTTGAACACGCCTATCGGCATCAGCTTCCGGTTTTGATTAAGGGACCTACCGGTTGTGGTAAAACCCGCTTTATCCACTACATGGCAGCTCGGTTGTCTCGGCCTGTCTATACGGTAGCCTGTCATGATGATCTGACAGCGGCAGACCTTGTGGGGCGTCATCTGATTGGTGATGGCACCACCTATTGGAATGATGGGCCGTTGACCCGTTCCGTACGTGAAGGAGCGATCTGTTATCTTGACGAAGTTGTTGAAGCGCGGAAAGACACCACAGTTGTGCTGCATCCACTTTCGGATGATCGCCGTATTCTCCCAATAGAGCGGACCGGTGAGGAGCTTGAGGCTCCCGACGAGTTCATGTTGGTGGTCTCCTATAATCCGGGATATCAACACCTGTTAAAGGGAATGAAGCCCAGCACCCGCCAACGTTTTGTCGCTCTAAGTTTTGACTATCCTGATGCTGCTCTTGAGCGCGAGATTTTGATGGGTGAAAGTGGCATTAATGAGATGCTCGCGAAGCGCTTAGTCAATCTTGGTCAGGCCCTTCGTGCCCTGAAGGATCATGATCTGGAAGAGTCGGCATCGACCCGTCTGCTAATCTATACCGCAACGCTAATAAACAGTGGTTTCGATCCAATTGAATCATGCCGAGCAGCATTAATCGAACCGTTGACCGATGACAAGGAGACAATCAAAGCATTAATGGAGGTTGTTGAGGCCAGTTTTGGTGGATAGGTGAGCATACGATGATCCATTCCGATAAGGATAAAACTGATGCTCCAATGAGAAAGAGTGATTCAGTCGCCGTATTGGCTGAACTACTCTTTTTGAGCAATTTGCTAATAGTGCCGGTTTTCTCGTTTATTGGTCTGCTATGGTACTACCGTAAGCGCGCCGGTTATTCGCAGTTGGCTGTTGAACATCTACAACAGACCATCTCA